>CAXTVL010000406.1:0-3148 GCA_964247515.1 uncultured Acetobacteraceae bacterium
CTGCGGCGGGCGCCGGCCGGACAAGGGTTGGGCCGCGCCGTCCCGCCCTGTGCCCGCGTGCCGGCCTCCGCGTCGGTCAAGCAGGCATTGCCGACCGTGGCTGCGGAGGCGGAGCCGGTCGCGGTGGTGGACGACGCCGGGCTGCTGCGCGGCACGATTGACCGCTTCGGCATCGTCAACGCCCTGGCACGGCGATCCCAACCAGCCACGCCGGAGACCGCCGCGCCATGAACTGGACCGTGCCCCGCATCCCGCTCGACGACTGGTGCGACGCGGCGCTGGACTGGCTGACGGACGCGCTCTCGGGCGTGACGCGCGCCATCAGCCATTCGGTGTCGGACTGGATCGCGGCGCTGACCGCGCTGCTGCAGGCGGTGCCGCCGCCGGTGGTCATCCTGGCGTTCGGGCTGCTGGCCTGGCGCGTGTCGGGCTGGCGGCTCTCCATCGGCTCGATGCTCGGCTTCGCGCTGCTGTGGGACCTGCGGCTGTGGGACCCCATGGTGACGACGCTGGTGATGGTGGTGCTCTCGACCGCCGCCTCCATCGCCATCGGCCTGCCGCTCGGCATCGCCGCCGCCCTCAGCCCGCGGACCTGGCGGATCGTGGCGCCCAGCATGGACATGGCGCAGACCATGCCGAGCTTCGTCTATCTGATCCCCGCCATCCCGTTCTTCGGCCTCGGCCCGGTCTCCGCCTGCTTCGCCACGGTGATCTTCGCCATGCCGCCCACCATCCGGCTGACTGCGCTCGGCATCCTGCAGGTGCCCGGCGAGCTGACGGAGGCCGCTGATTCCTTCGGCACGACGCGCTGGCAGAAACTTGCGAAGGTGCAGTTGCCGCTGGCGCTGCCGACGGTCATGGCGGGGATCAACCAGACGATCATGCTGTCGCTGTCCATGGTGGTGATCGCGGCGATGATCGGCGCGGGCGGGTTGGGCCGCGAGGTGTGGAGCGCGATCCAGCGGCTGGAGGCCGGGCGCGGCTTCCAGGCAGGGGTCGCCATTGCGGTGCTGGCCATCATCCTCGACCGGATCACCCAGCAGGCGTCACGCCGGGCGCAGCCGCGCTGAACTTCAACCAGGGAGCAACTCCATGCTGAGAAGACAGGTTCTGACGGCCGTCCCCGCCGCCGCCGCGCTGGCCGCCTTCGGCCACCCGGCCCACGCCGCGAAGGGCACGGTCAGGATCGTCTATGTCGAGTGGGCGGACGCCATCGTCGCCACCAACATCCTGTCGGCTGCCTTGAAGCAGGCCGGCTACGACACCCGGCTGACCCCGGTGTCGGGGGCAGCGATGTGGGAGGCCGTGGCGTCCGGCGACGCGGATTGCATGGTCGCGGCCTGGCTGCCGGCGACGCACGCGGCCTACTACGCCAAGCTGAAGAACAAGGTGGACGTGCTGGGGCCGAACATCGAGGGCGCGAGGATCGGCTGGGTGGTGCCGGACTACGTGACGGTGGACTCGATTGCCGACGTGAAGGCGAACGCCTCGATGTTCGGCGGCAAGGTCATCGGCATCGACCCCGGCGCCGGGCTGATGCGGGCGTCGGAGAAGGCGATGAAGGAGTACGACCTGGCGCCGATGCAGTTGGTCGATGGCAGCGACGCGACGATGGTGGCGGCGCTCAAGGACGCGGTGTCGCGCAGGCAGCCCATCGTCGTCGCCGGCTGGACGCCGCACTGGATGTGGGCCGCCTTCAAGCTGAAATACCTCGCCGATCCGAAGTCCGTGTTCGGCGGCGACGAGACGGTGAACAACGTGGCGCGCAAGGGGCTGGCCCGCGACATGCCGGAGGTCCACGCCATGCTGACCCGCTTCAAGCTGTCGCTCCCGGAGGAGCAGGGGCTGATGATGCAGAACCAGGCGAGCGGGGTCGATCCGGCCAAGACCGCGGCGGAGTGGGTCAGCCAGCACCCCGATGTGGTGAAATCCTGGATGGCCTGACCATGTGACCTGGCGTGAACAGGCAAATGGGGTGTCGCAAACAGGCAAGCACGCCGCCGCTGCCGTGGTGAGAATAATCCATGAAGCATTTCTCCGCTGCCCGCCTGGCCCGCGAGGCCCTGCGCGGCCAATCCGGCTGGACCGAGCATTGGCGCTCCCCGGACCGCCCGGCCCCCGCCTACGACGCCGTGATCGTCGGCGCCGGCGGGCACGGTCTGGCGACGGCGTACTACCTGGCGAAGCAGCACGGCATCCGCCGGGTCGCGGTGCTGGAGAAGGGCTGGCTCGGCGGCGGCAACACCGGGCGCAACACGACGATCATCCGCAGCAACTACCTGATGGCGGAGAGCGCCGCGCTGTACGACCACGCGGTCAAGCTGTGGGAAGGGCTGTCGCGGGAGCTGAACTACAACGTCATGTTCTCGCCGCGCGGCGTGATGATGCTGGCCCACACCGTGCACGACGTGCAGGTGGGCAAGCGGCACGTGTACGCGAACCAGTTGGCCGGCGTGGACAACGACTGGCTGTCGCCGGAGCAGGCGCAGGCGTACTGTCCGCCGCTGAGCCTTGATGCCGGGATGCGCTACCCGGTGCTGGGCGCCGCGCTGCAGCGCCGGGGCGGCACGGCGCGGCATGATGCGGTGGCCTGGGGCTACGCCCGGGCGGCGAGCGCGCTGGGCGTCGATGTCGTGCAGAACTGCGAGGTGACGGGCATCCGGCGGGATGCGGGCGGCGCGGTGTGCGGCGTGGACACCACGCGCGGCGCGGTCGCGACCCGGCGCGTCGGCGTCGTCGCGGCCGGGCACACCAGCGTCGTCATGGCGCAGGCCGGCGTGCGGATGCCGCTGGAAAGCTATCCGCTGCAGGCGCTGGTCAGCGAACCCGTGAAGCCGTGCTTTCCCTGCGTCGTCATGTCCAACACGATCCACGCCTACATCAGCCAGTCCGACAAGGGCGAGCTGGTGATCGGCGCCGGCACCGACGCCTACACGAGCTACAGCCAGCAGGGCGGGCTGCACATCGCGACGCACACGCTCGACGCGATCTGCGAGCTGTTCCCGCAGTTCCGGCGGATGCGGATGCTCCGCAACTGGGGCGGCATCGTCGATGTGACGCCGGACCGCAGCCCGATCATCGGCAAGACGCCGGTGCCGGGGCTGTACGTGAACTGCGGCTGGGGCACCGGCGGGTTCAAGGCGACGCC
>CAXTVL010000407.1:0-3139 GCA_964247515.1 uncultured Acetobacteraceae bacterium
GAACGAGTTGCTGTCCGCGTTCGCGCGCACCCGGACGCTGCTGCAGGAGCGCGAGGACGCGCTGACCCGCCGGGTGGCCGAGCGCACCGTGCAACTCGAGCGTGAGGTGCGTGAGCGCGAGCAGGCGCAGGCGCGGTTGCAGCAATCGCAGAAAATGGAGGTGATCGGCCAGCTCACCGGCGGGGTGGCGCACGACTTCAACAACCTGCTGACGGCGATCATCGGCAATCTGGAGATGGCGCGCCGGCGCAGCACGGCCGACCCCACGATGACCCGGCTGCTGACCAACGCCACCCGCGCCGCGGACCGTGGCGCCGCCCTGACGCAGCGGATGCTGGCGTTCGGGCGCCGACAATACCTGTCGTTGGTGCCGATCCCGACCGCCGAGCTGCTGACCGGGATGGACGACCTGCTGGCGCGCACCATCGACGCCACGATCCGGGTCGAACTCGACCTCCCGCCCGATCTCTGGTGGATCAGGGGCGACCGCAACCAGATCGAGCTGATGGTGCTCAACCTCGCCATCAATGCCCGTGACGCGATGCCGCACGGCGGCTCGCTGGTCATCGCCGCCCGCAACTTCACCCTGACGGCGGCAGCACACCACGCCAACCTGCATCCGGGCGACTACGTGGCGTTGTCGTTGGTCGACACCGGGGCCGGGATGGACGCCGCGACGCTGGCGCGGGCACTCGACCCGTTCTTCACCACCAAGCCGGTCGGCAAGGGCTCCGGACTCGGCCTGTCGATGGCGCAGGGAATCGCCGCGCAATCGGGCGGTGGCCTCACGCTCGACAGCACGCTCGGGCGCGGCACGACGGTGCATGTCTGGCTGCCGCGCGCCCAGCCATCCACGGCGCCGTCCGGCGCGGCGGACCCCCCGATGCCGGTCGCGAACCCGCGCGCCAGGGCCGGCATGACGGTCCTGGTCGTGGAGGATGATCCGGAAGTCGCGGACTTCGCCCAGCAATGCCTGGTGGACGAGGGGTTCACGGTGCTGCGGGCGGATAGCGGCCGCGGCGCGCTCGCGGTGATCGAGGCGGCGCCTCGGCTCGACTTGATGGTGGCCGACCTGGCGATGCCGGGCATGAACGGCTTGCAGCTCGCCCACACGGCACGGCAGATGTTGCCGCGGTTGCCGGTGCTGCTCGCGACCGGCTATGCCGACGCGGAAAGCTTCGACGGCGGCCAGGCGGGGCTGCCGATCCTGGAGAAGCCGTACAAGGCGGCGCAACTGGTCGCGGCCGTCACGGCGCTGCTGCCGCTGGCGACGCCCGCCGGGCCGGCCACCGATCGCCTATAGGTCGATGCTGGTGCCGCCGGCATTGGCTGGCCGCAACGTGCCGTTGGGCGAGAGCCGGTCGACCAGGCTCGGCAGGTGCTCGCTCAGCGACACCAGCCATGCTTCGGGCGACATGCCGGCGGCGCTTGCCATCGCGGTGACGTCGTCCTCGCCGATCGCCTGGCGCAGCTGGTCGGGAGCGACCGGCAGGTCGGTGCCGCCCCCGAGCCACGACTGCACGATGCCGCCCAGCCCCGCCGTCCGCATCCGTTGCAGCAAGCCTTCCAGCCCGAGGCCGGGCGTCCCGTCGGCGTCACCCGCGAACAGGCCTTCGAGCGCCCGTCCCATCTCGGGATGCACCGCCTCCTCCGCGCCGGAGAGCGACTGCATCAAGTCGTCGAGCAAGCCCATGTCACTCCATCCCCATAAGATTCAACCCATGTTGCCGAACCAAGAACCGGACGTCCCGCCTCGCGTTGCACCGCCATCAGCAGGATACGATGCCATGGGCAAGGAAGCCGATCCCGAGCAGAACTCCAGTCCGGCCGAGGCGGACCACGCCGAGCAGGCCGCGGAGGGGGAAGCCAAGGGGACCCCGGACAGTGGCCGGCATCAGGCCGAAACGGCTGTGCACCGCAACACCGAGCCGGCCAAGGAGTGAGAGCGCGGACTCAGGCCGCCTCCGGGCGCTTGAGGCGGTCGGCGAAGGTCTTGCGGAACTTCTGCACCTTGGGCGCCACCACGGCACGGCAGTAGCCGCTCCACGGATTGCGGGCGAAATAGTCCTGGTGTTCGCTCTCCGCCGGGTAGAACGTCCCGAGCGGTTCCACCACGGTGGTGAACTTGCCCGGCCAGATTCCCTCGCGGGCGATCTCCGCCATCACCTGCGCCGCCGTGGCGCGCTGGTCCTCGTCATGGGTCAGCACGATGCTGCGATACTGGGTGCCGACGTCGGCACCTTGCCGGTTCAGCGTGGTCGGGTCATGCAGGGTGAAGAACACCCGCAACAGGTCTGAATAAGAAACCTGTTCCGGGTCGAAGCTCACCTGCACCACCTCGGCGTGCCCGGTGTCGCCGTTGCAGACCTCGCGATAGGTCGGATTGCTCGTGTGGCCCCCGGCATAGCCGGACACCACCTTGGTGACGCCGCGCAGGTTCAGGAACACCGCCTCGATGCACCAGAAACACCCGCCGCCCAATGTCGCGAGGTATGGGGTTGCCAGTCGTGTCGCCATGTTGCCCTCCATGGCGGCATAGATGGCGAGCGACGCGGCGAAAACCAGCGCGGCGGTGGCGCTGGCGGGCGGATTGTCACGGCGCATGGGCGGCGGCGACAAGCCGCTGCGGCTGTTGCGCGGCCGCACGCTGCTCGATCACGTGCTGGACCGGTTGCGGCCCCAGACCTCTCTCCTGGCGTTGAGCGCCAACGGCGACCCGGCGCGTTTCGCGGCGTTCGGCCTGCCGCTGCTGCCCGACCCGGTGCCCGGCCATCCCGGCCCGCTCGCCGGCGTCTTGGCGGCGATGCTGTGGGCGCGACGGCTGGGACTGCCCCGCGTGCTGACCGTGCCCGGCGACACGCCGTTCCTGCCCCCCGACCTCGTGGCGCGGCTGGAAGCGGCGGGTGGCCTGGCCTACGCCGCCTCGGGCGGGCGGGCGCATCCGACCGTGGCGCTGTGGCCAGTCGACGTCGCGGACGCGTTGGCCGTGGCGATCGGGCAAGGCCAGCGCCGGGTGCGCGACTGGGCGGACCGGCATGGGGCCGTCGCGGTCGAATTCCCAGACGGACCGCGCGATCCGTTCCTCAACGTCAACACGCCGGCCGACTTGGCGCTGGCCGCTACGGTCCCGGATCGATGA
>CAXTVL010000408.1:0-1755 GCA_964247515.1 uncultured Acetobacteraceae bacterium
AGGGTGAACTTGCGCTCGAACGCCCGCCCGGCGATGCCGCGATACAGCACCTCGGACTTCTCGTTGGCCTGGCCCACCCGGCCGGTCACGAACAGCGCGCTCTCCTTGACCGTCAGCTCGATGTCGTCGGGACCGAAGCCGGCCACCGCCATGGTCAGGCGATAGGAGTCTTCGCCCGTCTTCTCGATGTTGTATGGGGGATAGGTGACGTCGGGCGCGGCGGCCGCGGCGTCCATCAAGCGTGCCAAGCGGTCGAACCCGATGGCGGTGCGGAACAGGGGGGATACATTGACAGTCGTCATGGCAATACCTTCTGCAACAGCAAGGTTAAGGTAGACCGCCCTCATGGGGCCGGTCCGGCTCAGTCCCCGGAACCCGTTATGGCGTCCCGAACGCTGCTGAAGTGGTCGAAGCGGTGGCCGGCTTCAAGGGCCGCCCGCCTCGCCTGCCGCGCGACTTCGGAAAATTTTTTTCAGTCGGTCTTCTTCATCCCGAGCCCGGCGAACTTCTTGTTGAACTTCGCCACCTGGCCTCCGGTGTCCATCATGCGCTGCACGCCGGTCCAGGCCGGGTGCGATTTCGGGTCGATGTCGAGCCGCAGCGTCTCGCCCGGCCGGCCCATGCAGGAGCGCGTCTTGAACGTCGTCCCGTCGGTCATGATGATGGTGACGTCGTGGTAGTCCGGGTGGATGCCCGCCTTCATGATGCGTACTTTCATTGTGGCGCCGCCGATCCCGACCGGCCGCGCGAGCGCGACGTGTAGCCGCAAGCCGCTCCCTCGCACAACCGCCCGGGGGCAGGGTAGCTTCGCGCGATGAACATCCTGTCGATCCAGTCCTGGGTCAGCTACGGCCATGTCGGCAATGCCGCCGCCGTCTTCCCGCTGCAGCGCCTGGGCGCCGAGGTGTGGGCGATCAACACGGTGCAGTTCTCCAACCACACCGGCTACGGCGACTGGACCGGCGAGGTCGGCACCGGGGCACAGGTGGCGGCGCTGCTGGACGGCATCGCGGCGCGCGGCGCGCTGCCCCGCTGCGACGCCGTGCTGTCCGGCTACATGGGCGACGCCGGCATCGGCGGCGCCATCGTGGCCGCGGCGGTGCGGGTCAAGGCGGCCAACCCGGCGGCGCTGTATTGCTGCGACCCGGTGATCGGCGACGACGGGCGGGGCATCTACGTGCGCGCCAGCATCCCCGAGTTCATCCGCGACCAGGCGATCCCCGCCGCCGACATCGCGACACCGAACCAGTTCGAGCTGGAATACCTGACCGGCACCCGCGTCACGACCCTGGCGCACGCCAAGGCGGCGGTCGCGGCGTTGCAGGCGCGCGGCCCGCGCACCGTGCTGCTCACCAGCCTGCGCACCGACGCGACGCCGCCCGACGCGCTCGACCTGCTGGCCGCCGAGGGCGGCGCCTTTCACCTGCTGCGCACGCCGCTGCTGCCGGTCGCGGTCAATGGCGCCGGCGACGCGATCGCGGCACTGTTCCTGCTGCACCGGCTGCGCAGCGGCCACGCCGCGGCGGCGCTGGAGGCCGCCGGCAGTGCCGTCTGGGGGGTGCTGGACCGTACCGCCGCGGCGGGATCGCGCGAAATGCTGCTCGTCGAGGCGCAACAGGAGGTGGCGGAGCCGAGCCGGCGGTTCCTGGCGCAACCCTGCTGAGCGAGGGTTAACCAGGCAGTAACCGGGCCGGGGGGCGCGGCGGCGGGGCACCGCCCCGGGGGGGGGGGGGGGGGGCGCGCGGGGGGGGGGGG
>CAXTVL010000408.1:1765-3138 GCA_964247515.1 uncultured Acetobacteraceae bacterium
CGGGCCGGGCCAGGCTGCGACGTCCAAGGACGAGGGCGCAGCGGGGCCGGCCAAGACGTGTTCAGCGCGACGGTGTTCGCCACCGGCAGCTTCTCCAGCGACGTCACGGTGAGTGGCCCCATGGCGGTGGTCAACTCGGTCGATACCACCGGGGCGCCGAGCCTGACCGGCACGGTCGGGCAACCGGGCGACCTCGTGCAAGTCGTCGAGGACGACGGCACCGGCAGCGGCAGCACCATCACGCAAGAGATGGCCGCCGTGTTCGATTTTCCCGGCGGCATCGTGCTGCAGGACAATGGTGGCTTCTACTGGCTGTTCTCGCGGGCGCCGCTGCAATCCGGCGCCAGCTTCACCGCCGCTCCCGGCTTCGGCCACGACGACCCGTCCACCACCACGACCGCCTGCTACGTCGAGGGCACCCGCATCGCGACGGAGCGCGGGCCGCTGCCGGTCGAGCGGCTGCGCGTGGGAGATCGGGTCCAGACCGTGCTTGGCGGCGGCTATGCCCCGGTCATCTGGACCGGACGGCGGCAGGTGCGCTGCGCCGCGCACCCGCGCCCGCACGAGGTCTGGCCGGTGCGCGTCGCCGCCGGGGCGTTCGGCATCGGCCAGCCGGTGCGCGACCTGTGGGTCTCGCCCGGCCACGCGCTCCACGTCGATGGCGCGCTGGTCCCGGCCGGGGCGCTGCTGAACGGCGCCACCATCACCCAGCCACCGTGCGAGCGCGTGCGCTACCACCATTTCGAGCTGCCGACGCACGACGTCGTGTTGGCCGAGGGGCTGCCGGCCGAGAGCTACATCGACGCCGGCAACCGCGACAGTTTCGCCGATTCCGGCCCTGTGGTGGCGGCGTTCCCGGATTTCGAGCCGCTGGGCGCCGGTGTGGGACGCTGCGCGCCGTGGCTGCACGAGACGCTGTCCCTGGCGCCGCTACGCGCCCGGCTGCGCGCCCGCGCCGTGGCGCTCGGCCACCGCGACAGCGACGACCCCGGCCTGCGGCTCGAACCGCCGGTCGGCACCGCGCTGCGGACCGGGGCGCGGGCGGACGGCCCGGGCCTGGTGGCGACGGTGCCACCCGGGATCACGGCGCTGCGCCTGGTCTCGCTCACCGCTGTCCCGGCCGAGCAGCTCGACGACAGTGGCGATCGCCGCCGGCTGGGCGTCGCCGTGGCCGCCATCCTGCTCGACGGCGTGGCGGTGCCGCTGGACGACGCGCGGCTCGGCATCGGCTGGCACGAGGCCGAGGCCGGGCATCGCTGGACCACCGGGCGCGCCGCGATCGCGCTCGAACCCTCGCCGCGGCCGCGCCGCCGGGTGCTAGCGCAGCGGCCGCTGGTGGGCGACTGGCCACCGGGCGCGGGGGCGGGGGGGGG
>CAXTVL010000409.1:0-298 GCA_964247515.1 uncultured Acetobacteraceae bacterium
GCACGCTGAGCGAGACGCTGGCCGCCTGGCGGGCGTTGCAGGCGGCCGGGCTGCGCGGCATCCTCGCGGCCCGCGCCGGGGAGACCGAGGACACCACGCTGGTGCATCTCGCGGTCGGCTGGGGCGTGGGCCAGCTCAAGGCCGGAGGGCTGGCGCGCGGCGAGCGCACCGCCAAGTGGAACGAGGCGCTGCGCATCGAGGAGGCGCTGGGTCCGCGCGGGCGTTTTGCCGGCGGGGGGGGGGGGGGGCGGGGGGGGGGGGGGGTGGGGGGGGGGGGGGGGGAGGGGGGGGGGGGGGG
>CAXTVL010000409.1:308-2372 GCA_964247515.1 uncultured Acetobacteraceae bacterium
AGGCGCTGGGGCCGCGCGGGCGTTTTGCCGGCGGCGCCGAGCTGCTACGCTCAGCGCGGTAGTAGACGGGGATTCGGACAATGGCGCGTTGCGTGCTGATCGTCACCTTCCACCCCAAGTCCGGCGCCTGGGACGAGGTCAACGCCATCATGGTCGAGCACGCCCGCCTGACCCGGGCCGAGGAGCCGGGCTGCCACCAATTCGACGTGCTCTACCCCGAGGCCGACGACGGCGGGCGCGACCAGGGCCGCATCATGCTGGTGGAGGCGTATGAGGACCGCGAGGCGCTGGCGGCGCACCGGCGCAACCCGCGGATGCCGGCGATCGCCGCGGCGCTGGAGGCGCTGCTCGTCGGACGCGACTTGGTGACATGCGACGTGGCCTGATCGTCGCTAGACCCAGCCACCGTCCACGATCAGGCTCTGGTTGGTGCACATGCGGCTGTCGTCGGCCGCGAGCCAAAGCACCAGGCGCGCGATGTCGGGCGGAAACAGACGGTCCGGCAGGCACTGCACCTGCTTCAGGTAGGCCTCGGTGTCGGGCTTGACCCAGAGTGCCAACTGGCGCTCGGTCATCACCCAGCCCGGCAGCACGCAGTTGACCCGGATGCGGTGCGGGCCGAGGTCGCGCGCGAAGCTGCGGGTCAGGCCGTCGATCGCGGCCTTGCTCGCGACATAGGCCGGCATCCCGCCGGTGGTGATGCGCCAACTGGTCGAGCCGAGGTTGATGATCGAGCCGCCCCCGGCTTCGATCATCGCGGGTGCCACCGCCTGGATCGCGAAGAAATGGTGCCGCAGATTGACCGCGATGCGGTCGTCCCAGTAGTCAGGCGTCACGTCCCGCCAGGCATGGCGCTGGTCGTGCGCCGCGTTGTTGACCAGCACCGCGATCGGTCCCAACGCCGCCGCGGCGTCCGCGATGGCCGTCCGCAACGCCGCGATGTCGGTCACGTCGGCGATCGCGAAATGCACCTGTCCGCCATGCTCCTCGCGCAGCCGCGTCGCCAGTGCCGCGCCGGCCGTGCGGTCGATGTCGAGGAACGCCACGCGCGCGCCCTGGGCCGCGAAGTGCTCGACGATCGAGGCGCCGATCCCGGCGGCGCCCCCCGTCACCAGCACGACCCGCTCGCGCAGGCTGGGGTAGCTCGCGTCGTCCTGGTTTGCCGGCACTGCGTCGCTCCCTATGCTGTGGCATCGCAATGCCGGAGCATAGCATGAGCCTGATGCGCGACGAGACCCGCGAGAGCGCCGCCGCCGTGGCGCGCTGCGTGGCGCAGCTCCCGGCGTTCGAGGCGGTGGCACGCCGGGCGCGCAGCCTCGATCCGGCGACCGTCATGGTCTGCGCCCGTGGCAGCTCCGGCCACGCCGGCACCTTTCTGCGCTATTTGCTGGCGCGCGACCTGGGGGTGGTCGCCGCGGCGGCGATGCCCAGCGTCGCCAGCGTGTATGGCCGCGCGCAGCGGCTGCGCGGCGCGCTGTTCGTCGCCATCTCCCAATCCGGCCGCAGCCCCGACCTGATCCGCCAGGCGGAGATGGCGCGCGACGGGGGCGCACTCTGCCTTGCGATCGTCAACGACCCAGCCTCGCCGCTGGCCGCCACGTGCGAGTTGGTGATCGATCTCGCCGCCGGCCCGGAGCGCAGCGTCGCCGCCACCAAGAGCGTGCTGGCGAGCCTCGCGGCGGCCTTGGCGCTGACCGCCGCCTGGACCGAAGACGCCACGATGGCGGCGGCCGTGGGGCGCTTGCCGGACCGCCTTGACGCGGCGGCCGAACTGGACTGGTCGCCACTGACTGCGCTGCTCGGGCAGGCCGACCGGCTGTTCACGGTGGGCCGTGGGCCGGGGCTGGCGATCGCCGGCGAGGCGGCGCTGAAGCTGGCCGAGACCGCCGGCGTCACCGGCCTGGCGTTCAGCTCGGCCGAGTTGGCGCACGGTCCGCGCGCATTGGCCGGTCCGGATTTCCCGGCGTTGGGCTTTGTCCAAGACGACGCGGCGCAAGCCGGCACGCTGGCGATCCTGGCCGACCTCGCGGCGCGAGGCGTCCCGGGGCGGGCCGCCGGCGGGCT
>CAXTVL010000409.1:2382-3137 GCA_964247515.1 uncultured Acetobacteraceae bacterium
ATTCAAGGTAGAAGCAAAAGCTGTCCTGAATGTGTCGACCCCAACCAGGCCGTTGGACGATGGCGGTGCCGGCTGAGTGTCTGGTAGTTGCCGCACGGTGACCGGCCCGGTGGCGAGCGGGGCCGACCTCGGGGCGCGCGGCGGCCCGGGGCGGGCCGCCGGCGGCCAGGCGCCGGGGGTGACAGCGCTACCAGTCCTGGCGCCGGAGCATCCTGACGCCGACCTGCTGCCGATGCTGGCCAGCTTCTACCTGGCGGCCGAGGCGGTCGCGCGCGCGCGCGGGCTGGATCCCGACCACCCGCCCGGGCTGCGCAAGGTGACGCAGACCCTGTAGCCTATTTGCGCAAGGCGAGCGCCATGCGCTCGTGGTCGGCGTCCATCGACGCGGACTTGGCCAGGAACGCCTTGATGTCGGCATCCTGGGTGCGGGCGCTCTCGGCGGCGCTGGCGCGCTTGTCGTCGGCGTTGATGCGGATCGCCTCCTTGACGAACGCGGCGTCGAAGGCACGGGCGTTGTAGGCGCCCATGCCCTTCAGCTTGCGCTGGTCGGCGGCGGTCATCGCGGTGGGCAGGGTGACGCCCTTCGACGCGGCCAGGTCCAGCAGCGCGCCGTTGCCGGTCTCGTGGTCGGCGGCGATCTGCGCCGCGTAGGCCTTTACGTCGGCGCGCACCGCGTGCTGCTGCGCCAGTTGCGCCAGCGCCAGCTCGTAGAGGCCGCCTTGCGCGTCCTTGGTCAGGAACGCGCGGTCGGCGTC
>CAXTVL010000410.1:0-3133 GCA_964247515.1 uncultured Acetobacteraceae bacterium
TGGTCCCGCGCCGCCTGCACAACCTCGCGCACCCGCTCGGCGCTGCCGATGTTGCCGGGGTTGATGCGCAGGCACGCGGCCCCGGCGCGTGCCGCCTCGATGGCGCGGCGGTAGTGGAAGTGGATGTCCGCCACCACCGGCACCTCGACCCGGCGCACGATCTCGGCCAGGGCCGCGGTGCTCTCCTCGTCGGGGCAGGAGACGCGCACGATGTCGACCCCGGCGCGCTCGGCGCGCTGGATCTGCGCCACCGTCGCGGGCACGTCGGTGGTCAGCGTGTTGGTCATGGTCTGCACCGTGACCGGGGCACCGCCGCCCACCGGCACCCGCCCGACATGAATTTGCCGAGACACGCGGCGGTCGATGTCCTGGTAGGGTCGGTAGCTGCTCATGGCAGGGCTCCGGGCGTCACGGGTTTCGCGGCGGCGACGCGTCCGGCCTTCAGCGCGTCCGGGTCGAGCGGCAGGTCGCGCAGCACCCGACCCTCGACGCCGAACGGCGGCGCCGGCACGCCATCGACCAGCACCTCGGTGCCCGACACGTTGCCATCGGTCAAGAGCAGCGGCGCCGGATGCGGCGGCACCGGCCAGGTCTCGCCGGGTCTCAGGGTACGGTTCAGCAGCACCTGGCCGGTGCGCTTGTCGCGCACGTGCAGCCAGGCGGCGGCCTTGGCCCGCAGCACCAGGCGCGGACCGTCGCGGGGCGGCGGCGGCTGCGCGGCAAGGCGGACCGGCGCCGGCGGCGCGGCGATCGGGGGCGCGATCGGGGATGCGACTGGGGGTGGCGCGGCCACGACCGGCTTCGGCGCCGGCGTATCGATCAGCGGCGCCAACCGCTCCGGCACCTGCTGCACCACGTCACCGGGTCCGGTCTCGCCGCTCATGCGATACCAGCCGGCATAGGCCACCACCGCCAGCAGGGTCCCGAGCGCCACCACCGCCAGTGCCGGCACGCCCCGCTCCGGCGCCGGCACCGGAAAATCGAGCCGCGGCCGGAACGCATTGTCTCCCAGCTCGGCGCGGAACCGGCGCGAGACCGCCGCCGCGTCGAGGCCCAGCGCCTGCGCGTAGCTGCGCACGAACCCGGCGGCGACGGCCTGCCCCGGCAACTGCGCGACGCTGCCCTCCTCCAACGCCAGCAGGTAGGCCGCGCGGATCCGCAGGTAACCCGCCACCGAAGGCAGCGTCCAGCCGAGCCGCTCGCGCGCCGCGCGCAGCTCAGCCCCCACCCGCACCGCACCGCCAAAGTCACCGCCATGGGACATCGTGAACGGGCTCTCGACCAGGTGCAGCTCGATGTTGCGGAGCACGGTCATAGCCGCAGGCTTCTATGCCCTGCCTCGCCAAAAGCCAACGCCCGCCCGCGCAAGTCGATCACATCACGTAACGTTTTCGCCTGCAAGGCTTATCCGGCCCGAACTCAGTCAGGCAGGCCGTGCTCGCGCGCCCAGGCGGCGACCGGCTCGCGCAGGCTCGCTTCGGTGTCGCTGTTGCGGCGGATCGAGGCCAGCACCGGGCGGAACGCCGCCAGGTCGATCTCGGCCAGGAACGCCTTCAGCGGCAGCACCGCGGTCGCCGGCATCGATAGCCTGGCGTAGCCGAGGGCCGCCAGCGCCAGCGCCTCCAACGGGCGCGAAGCGATCTCGCCGCACACCGAGACCGGCACGCCGGCGGCATCGCCCTGCGCCCGCACCTGCTCCAACAGGTCGAGCACCGGCGGGCTCAGCGCGTCGTAGCGCCCGGCCAGGCTCGGCGTGCCGCGGTCGGCGGCGAACAGGAACTGCATCAGGTCGTTGCTGCCGACCGAGAGGAAGTCGACCTCGCGCAGCAGCGCCGGCAACTGCCACAGCAGCGACGGCACCTCCAGCATCGCGCCCACCCGCAGCCGCACCGGCGCACGCTCGACCCGCGCCGCTTCGGCCAGCAGCAGGGCGCGTGCCTGACGGAACTCGGCCACCGTCGCCACCATCGGGAACATCACCGACAACGTCCGCCCATCCGCCGCCAGCAGCATCGCCCGGAGCTGCCGGCGCAGCAGCGCCGGACGGTCTAGCCCGATGCGCAGCGAGCGCCAGCCCATCGCCGGGTTCTCCTCGACCGACGGCGTGGCGCCCGGCAGCATCTTGTCGCCGCCGAGGTCGAGCGTGCGGAACAGCACCGGGCGGCCGGCGGCGGCGTCCAGCACCCGCGCGTAGATCGTCGCCTGCTCGGCGCCGTCGACCACGCTGCCTCGCGCCATCATCGCGATCTCGGTGCGGAACAGCCCGATGCCCTCGGCGCCGGTGAGGTCGAGTTGTTCCAGCTCGAGCGGCAGGCCGACGTTGAGCATCAGCGCGATCCGCGTGCCGTCGCGGGTCGCCGCCGGGCGCCAGCGCAGCGCCGCCCAGCCGGCCTGGCGCTGCGCCCGCACCGCCACGGCACGCGCATAGGCCTGCAGCACCCGTTCCTCCGGCCGCAGCACGAGCTGGCCGTCATCGGCGTCGACCACCGCCTGGTCGCCTTCCTCGGCGGCGTCCAGCACGCCGCGGACGCCGCCCAGCATCGGCAGCCCCAGGGCGCGCGCCAGGATCGCCGCGTGGCCGGTGCCGGTGCCTTCCTCGACCACCAGCCCCGCGATGCCGCGGGCGTGCCAGTCGAGCAGCTCGGCCGGCCCCAGCCGACGCGCGATCAGGATGCCGCCGGCCACCGCCGTCACCGGCGCCGCGCCGTCCAGCGCCGCCAGGATGCGCTCGGCGAGGTCTTCCAGGTCGGCCAGCCGCTCGCGCAGGTATGGGTCGGTGATGCGCCGCATCCGGTCGCGCAGCTCGCCCGCCACGCGATGCACCGCCGCCTCAGCCGACAGCCCGCCGCGGATCACCTCGCCGACCCGTTTCAGCCAGCCGGCGTCGGCCGCGACCATGCGGTAGGCTTCCAGGATCTCGCGCGGCGCGTCGCCGTCGGGCAGGCGCGCCGAGATCAGCTCGTCGATGCCGCGCTGCATGGTGTCGAGCGCCTGGGTCAGCTTGGCCATCTCCGCCGCCGGGTCGTCGGCCAGCAGCTCGCGCGGCGCGGCGCGGGCCCCGAGACGCAACACCGGCCCGATCGCCACCCCCGGCACCAGGGGAGCCGCGGCGAAGCGGCGCGGCACGCTGGCG
>CAXTVL010000411.1:0-3130 GCA_964247515.1 uncultured Acetobacteraceae bacterium
CGGCGACCTCGGCCGCCATCCCGGCGTCCAGCGCCGCGGCGGCCAGGGCGCGCGAGGCGGAGGCCAGGTTGCCGCTGCCGTAATCAATCACCGCGACCCTCATTCGAACGCGCTCTCGATCAGGTCGGGACGGCGGTCGAGCAGACGGGCCAGCGCCTCGTCGCCGTCGCGCCCGGCCACCACGTGCGCCAGCAGGAAGCCGCGTCGGCCCAGCGACCAGCGCACCAGGTCGCGCCCGAACAGTCCCTGCACCCAGCCCAGCGCCAGGGCCAGCAGCAGCGGCCAGCGCCCGTGCGCGGCGCTCGCCGCCACCGCCGCCAGCAGCGCCAGCGCCGCCGCCACCCAGCAGCGCTGGAGCGCGAACCAGAACGGGCCGAACACCGCCGCCCCCCAACTGAACCCCTCGCGCACCAGCACCGGCGTCGATTGGTATCGTGTGTGGGCGGTGAACAGCCTCATAGCGCGCCTTTCGTCGATGGGATCGCCTCACCGGCGCGCGGGTCGCGCTCGACCGCCTGGCGCAACGCGCGCGCGGTGGCCTTGAAGCAGGCCTCGGCCATGTGGTGCGCGTTGCCGCCGGCGCGGCCGATCAGGTGCAGGTTGCACAGGCCGTTCATGGCGAGGGCGCGGAAGAACTCCTCGAACAGCTCGGTGTCCATGTCGCCGATCTTGGAGTGGCGGAACGCCACCGACCAGGCGAAGCAAGGCCGGCCCGACAGGTCGATCGCCGCCTCGGCCAGTGTCTCGTCCATCGGCACGACGGCGTGGCCGAAGCGGCGGATGCCGCGCTTGTCGCCCACCGCCTGCGCCAGCGCCGCCCCCAGCACGATGCCGACGTCCTCGGTGGTGTGGTGGCAGTCGATGTGCAAGTCGCCCTGGGCGCGCAGCGTCAGGTCGAACAGGCCGTGGCGGGCGAAGCTGGTCAGCATGTGGTCGAGGAAGCCGATGCCGGTCGCGACCTCCGCCCGGCCGCTGCCATCGAGGCCCAGGGTGAGCTCGATGTCGGTCTCGGAGGTGGTGCGGGTCAGGGTCGCGATACGGGGCATGGCGCACACCTACCCGACCGGGCCGGACCGGGCAAACGACCAGTCCGTACCCCGTCATCCTTGCCGTGCGATGCGGCTTTGCCCATGTGTCCGCGTCATGCAAGACAATTCGCACACCAACGATCCCGTGGGCTGGCACGGCACCACGATCCTCTGCGTCCGCCGGGCCGGCGGCGTCGCCATGGCCGGCGACGGCCAGGTCACGATGGGGCAGACGGTGGTCAAGGGCAACGCCCGCAAGGTCCGCCGCATCGGCGCCGGTGGCGCCGTGCTGGCCGGCTTCGCCGGCGCCACCGCCGACGCCTTCACCTTGTTGGAACGCCTGGAGGCCAAGCTGGAGCGCTTCCCCGGCCAGCTCGAGCGCGCCTGCGTGGAGCTGGCGAAGGACTGGCGCACCGACCGCTATTTGCGCCGGCTGGAGGCGATGATGGCGGTGGCCGACCGCGACCGCAGCTTCACGCTGACCGGCAACGGCGACGTGCTGGAACCCGACGACGGCGTCATCGCCATCGGCTCCGGCGGCAACTACGCGCTGGCGGCGGCCCGCGCGCTGGTCGAGATGCCGGACCTCACGGCGGAGCAAGTGGCGCGCCGGGCGATGAAGATCGCCGCCGACATCTGCGTCTACACCAACCACAACGTGATCGTGGAAGCGATCGCCAAGGAATGAGCATGCAAGTCCCCACGTATTCTCCGCGCGAGATCGTGAGCGAGCTGGACCGCTTCATCGTGGGCCAGAACGACGCCAAGCGCGCCGTCGCCATCGCCATGCGCAACCGCTGGCGCCGGCAGCAATTGCCGGAGGGGCTGCGCGACGAGGTGGTGC
The DNA here is from genome assembly GCA_964247515.1 of uncultured Acetobacteraceae bacterium. GTDB lineage: Bacteria > Pseudomonadota > Alphaproteobacteria > Acetobacterales > Acetobacteraceae > CAVRQM01. The sequence goes on from CAXTVL010000411.1 coordinate 1,873, forward strand.
CGAAGAACATCCTGATGATCGGCCCGACCGGCTGCGGCAAGACCGAGATCGCGCGACGGCTGGCGCGCCTCGCGCAGGCGCCGTTCCTCAAGGTCGAGGCGACCAAGTTCACCGAGGTTGGTTACGTGGGCCGCGACGTCGAGAGCATCGCCCGCGACCTGGTGGAGGTGAGCCTCGCGATGCTGCGCGAGACCAGCCGCAAGGACGTGCAGGCGCGCGCCGAGGCCAACGCCGAGGAGCGGCTGCTGACCGCGCTGTCCGGCGAGCACGCGGCGGCCGACACCCGCAGCAAGTTCCGCCGGATGCTGCGCAGCGGCGAACTGGACGAGCGCGAGATCGAGATCGCGTTGGAGAGCGCCTCGCCCAACCCGATGGGGCAGATGGACATGCCGGGGATGCCGCCCGGCCAGGTCATCAACCTCGGCGAGATGATGAAGGGCATGTTCGGCCGCGGCCCGCAGCAACAGCGCAAGCTCACCGTCGCCGCCGCCCGCGCGGCCTTGATCCGCGAGGAGGCGGACAAGCTGCTCGACACCGACCAGGTCAACCGCGACGCGGTGCGCCATGCCGAGGAGAACGGCATCGTGTTCATCGACGAGATCGACAAGGTGTGCGCCCGCAGCGGCGAGGGCGGCTTCCGTGGCGGCGACGTGAGCCGCGAGGGCGTGCAGCGCGACCTGCTGCCGCTGATCGAGGGCACCACGGTCAATACCAAGTACGGCCCGATGAAGACCGACCACATCCTGTTCATCGCCTCGGGCGCGTTCCACTTGGCCAAGCCGGCCGACCTGCTGCCCGAGCTGCAGGGCCGGCTGCCGATCCGCGTCGAGCTGGCGCCGCTGTCGCGCGACGATTTGCGCCGCATCCTGGTCGAGCCCGAGCACTCGCTGCTGAAGCAGTACGAGGCGCTGATCGGCACCGAGGGGGTGACGCTGGCGTTCGGCGAGGACGCGGTGGACAGCCTGGCGCAGCTCGCCGCCGACATCAACGAGCGGGTCGAGAACATCGGCGCGCGGCGGCTGTCCACCGTGCTGGAGAAGCTGCTGGAGGAGATCAGCTTCACCGCCAGCGACAGCCACGGCGCCTCGGTCACGGTGGATGCCGCCTATGTGCGCGACCGCGTGGCGCCGCTGGCGATGCAGGGCGATTTGAGTCGATTCATTCTCTAGCGAAACGCTGGACGCGTGGGGGCGCCCCCGTTTTAAATGGGGGGGGGGCGGGGGGGGGGGGGGGGGGGTGTGCGGGGGGGGGGGGGGGG
>CAXTVL010000412.1:0-3109 GCA_964247515.1 uncultured Acetobacteraceae bacterium
CGTAGTGGAAGTGCGCCACCACGTAGTAGGTGTTGTGCAGGATCTGGTCGATGCCTGCATTGCTGAGCACGACGCCGGTGACGCCGCCCACGGTGAACAGGAAGATGAAGCCGATCGCGAACAGCATCGGCGTGTTGAGCTCGATCGAGCCGCCCCACATCGTCGCGATCCAGGAGAAGATCTTGATGCCGGTCGGCACCGCGATGATCATGGTCGCGGCCATGAAGTAGGCCCGGGTGTCGACGTCGATCCCGGAGACGAACATGTGGTGCGCCCACACCACGAAGCCCACGACGCCGATCGCCACCATGGCGTAGGCCATGCCGAGATACCCGAACACCGGCTTCTTGCTGAAGGTCGAGACGATGTGACTGATCATGCCGAAGCCGGGCAGGATCATGATGTAGACCTCGGGATGGCCGAAGAACCAGAACAAATGCTGGAACAGCACCGGGTCGCCGCCGCCCTCGGGGGTGAAGAACGAGGTGCCGAAATTGCGGTCGGTGATCAGCATGGTGATGGCGCCGGCCAGCACCGGGATCGCCAGCAGCAACAGGAACGCCGTGACCAGCATCGACCACACGAACAGCGGCATCTTGTGCAGCGTCATGCCGGGGGCGCGCATGTTGAAGATCGTGGTGATGAAGTTGATGGCACCGAGCAGCGAGCTGACACCCGCCAAGTGCAGCGCGAACAGGGTGAAGTCCATCGCGACGCCCGGCTGATACTGGCCGTTCGACAGCGGCGGGTACAAAGTCCAGCCCGAACCGGCGCCGTTGCCGGTCAATAGGCCCGCGATCACCAGCAACAGGGCCGGCACCAGCAGCCAGAAGCTGATGTTGTTGAGGCGCGGGAACGCCATGTCAGGGGCGCCGATCATGATCGGCACGAACCAGTTGCCAAAGCCGCCGATCATCGCCGGCATCACGACGAAGAAGATCATGATGAGGCCGTGCGCGGTGATGACCGCGTTCCACTCCTGCCCCGACGAGAAAATTTGCATTCCGGGGCTGGCCAGCTCGGCACGCATCAGGATCGACAGGCCGCCGCCGAGCAGCCCGGCGACGATCGCGAACATCAGGTAGAGCGTGCCGATGTCCTTGTGGTTGGTCGACATCAGCCAGCGCTGGACGAACCCCGGCGCATGGCCATGCGTGTCGTGACCGTGCGCCTCGGCAGGCCCGCGGGTGGTGACGCTCATCCTAACTCTCCTTCAGCCACCGACACGTAAGTCACGGCTGGGCTTGTGCAACGGCGATCGCATGGATCGCGGGCGGCGGCGCGTCGGCGGCGAACTTGGTTTTCGCCTGCGCCACCCACTCGGTGAACTGCTGCGGCGTCACGGCGCGGATCGAAATCGGCATCTGGCTGTGGTTGGTGCCGCAGATCTGGTTGCAGTTGCCCCGGTACTCGCCCGGCTGGTCGATCTTCACCCAGGTCTCGATGGTGTGGCCGGGGATCGCGTAGCGCTGCACGCCGAGGCTCGGGATGAAGAAGCTGTGGATCACGTCGGCGGCGGTGGTCAGGATGCGCACCGTCTTGCCCGCCGGCAACACCAATTGGTTGTCGACATCGAGCAGGCGCAACTGGCCGGGCTTCAAATCCTCGCTCGGCACCATGTAGCTGGTGAAGTCTAGCTTGCCCTGGTCAGGGTAACTGTACTCCCAATACCATTGGTGGCCGGTCGCCTTGATGGTCAGGTCGGGGTCGCGGGCACGGTCCTCAAAGTAGATCAGCCGGAAGCTCGGGATCGCGATTACCACCAGGATCAGCACCGGCACCAGTGTCCAGGCGATCTCCAGCGCGGTGTTGTGGCTGGTGCGGCTCGCGACCTTGTGGCGCTTGTTGCCGAACCGGTAGGCCACATAGAGCAGCAACCCCGCCACGAACACGGTCACGGCCGCCATCAGCCACGTGACCAACGCGTGCAGGTTGTGGATGCCGTGCTCGACCGGGCTGTGCGCCGCCTGCATCCCGATCTGCCACGGGCGCGGCGCCATGAACACCGGCGCGGTGGCGTCGGCCGCCCACGCGCCACCCGGCAACGCGGCGAGCGCGCCGAGAGTGGAAACCATCCGCCGGAGAACTTGCATCGGCCGTAACATCCCGCAAAACCAGAGAGTCCGAGGTTGGGCAGCGACCCTGCCCGACAGCGCAATATGTGGGCGGAGCGTCCCGCCCGTCCAGACGCGCCTAGGTGCGCAATTGCGCCAGAGTGAACAGGCCCAGTGGCGGCACCGCCTGGACCACCGCCGCCTCGCGTTCCGAGGGCGTCAGCAACGAGTCCATCTTGAAGTCGGGATGCCAGCCCAATGCGCGCGACGCCGGCGCCATGGTCCGCTCGGCCCACCAACGCGGCCCGGCTTCGGCGGCGAAATGGTTGACGAACAGGATGTGCCCGCCCGGCCGCACCACGCGGCGCATCTCGGCCAACAGGTGCTGCGGGTGCGGCACCACGGAAGCCACGAACATCGCCACCGCGATGTCGAAGCTCGACTCAGGCAGCCCGGTCGCCTCGGCGTCGAGCTCCAGCAGCGCTTCCACCTGGTCCAACCCCAACCGCGCCACGCGACGCCGCGCCAGCGCCAGCATCTCGGCCGACAGGTCGATGCCGGTGATGCGCTTGCCCGGCGCGTAATGCGGCAGCGCCAGGCCGGTGCCCACGCCCACTTCCAGCACACGCCCGCCCGGGAGCGCGTTGACCGCGGCCACGGCACGCCGCCGTCCCGGACCGGACACGCCGCCGAACACGAAATCATAGACGCCGGCCCACCGCTTGTACGCGGAGCGGACGTCGTCGGCATCGAGTGCCGAATGCGGGCGAGCGATCGTCTGCAACAGCAGCTCCTGACGGCGGACACGGTCAAAGGGTCTTGTCACCCCAACCGCGCCGCCGCGCAAGCCGTCGCGGCGGCGGCTAGGCCGCCTCCTCGCGCCGGTCGCGCACCCGGACATAGGCCAACTGCGCGTGTTCGGCACAATACGGCTTGCCCGCCAGAGCGCCCTCGTCACAGAAACGCAACGACTTCGTGCCCGGCTCGCCGATCGGCCAGCAGCAGCACACCAAACGGCCGCCATGTTGACGCACCGCGGCGACCGTGGGCGGATG
>CAXTVL010000413.1:0-3109 GCA_964247515.1 uncultured Acetobacteraceae bacterium
GTCGTGCGGCCAGGTGGCGCACAGGCCGACCACCGCGCCACCCGCCTCCGCCGCCCAGGCGGCACCCGACTTGGTTGCCATCGCCGAGGCCAGCGCCCGCAACTCCGGCGCCTCGCCGTCGATGTCGGTGACGCAGCCGGGGTACTCGCTCCAGCACGCGCTCACGATGGCGATGAACGCCTCGGCGTCCGTGTCCCGGGCGGGGCGGACGACGACGCTCACCGCCCGACTCTCAAGACAGCCCGGCCACGAACGCCGCGATGCGCTCGCAGGCGCGGCCCAGCAGGGCGCGGTCGGCGGCGTAGCTGATGCGCAGATAGGGGCTCATGCCGAACGCGGCGCCATGCACCACCGCCACGTGCTGCTCGTCGAGCAAGGCGAGCGCGAAGTCCTCGTCGCTGGCGAGCATCCGCCCGCCGGCGCTGCGCCGCCCCAGGCAGCCGGCGACCGACGGGTAGACGTAGAACGCCCCCTCCGGCCGGTGGCAGGACAGGCCCGGGATCGCCGCCAGCGCGTCCACCACCAGGTCGCGGCGCTCGCGGTAGCTGGCGACGCATTCCGCGATCCGCTCCTGCGGGCCATCCAACGCGGCGGCCGCTGCCGCCTGGCCCACGGTCGAGACGCCGGCGGTGGCCTGGCCCTGCATGTTGGCCATGGCGGCGATCAGGTCGGCGGGGCCGGCGCCGAAGCCGATGCGCCAGCCGGTCATGGCGTGGGCCTTGGACACGCCGTTCACGATCAGCGTGCGGTCGCGCAGGCCGGGCGCCAGTTCGGCCAGCGTCACCGGGCGCTGCCCGTCGTAGCGCAGGTGGCCGTACAGGTCGTCGCACAGCACCCAGACATGCGGGTGGCGGCGCAGCACGTCGCCGACCAGCGCCAATTCGTCGCGGGACAGCGCGGCGCCGGTCGGGTTGTTGGGCGAGTTCAGGAACACCCAGCGCGTCGCGGGCCCGATCGCCGCGTCGAGGTCGTCCGCGTCGAGCCGGAAGCCGTTCGCCTCGCGGCAGTCCACGAAGGCGGGCGTGCCGCCGCAGACCCGCGTCATCAGCGCGTAGGCCGACCAATACGGCGCCGGGATCAGCACCTCGTCGCCTTCCTCCACGGTCGCCAGCAGGGCGTCGAAGATCACCTGCTTGCCGCCGTTGCCGACCACGACCTGCTCGGGGCCGAACGACAGCCCGTGGTCGCGCTCGAACATCCGCGCCACCGCCTGCTTGAGCGACCTGGTGCCGTCCTGCGGCGGGTACTTGGTGTCGCCCTCGAGCGCCGCCGCGTGCGCCGCCGCGATGGCGTGCGGCGGCGTCGCGAAGTCGGGCTCGCCGATGGTGAGCGCGATCACGGCGGCACCTTGCTCGCGCAACGCCCGGGCGCGCTGCGTCATGGCGACGGTGGCTGCGACCTTGGTCCGCGCCAGCCGCTCGGCGAACGCCGGCATGGCTCAGCGCAGGCCGGCGCAGAACGCCTGGATGCGGCGGCACGCCTCGCGCAGGCTGTCGGTGTCGGTGGCGTAGCTGATGCGGAAATGGCCGGGATACATGAAGGCGGCGCCGTGGACCGCCGCCACCCCCTGTTCCTCCAGCAAGGCCACCACGAACGCCTCGTCGTCGGTGATCGGGGTGCCGGCGGCGGAGGTCTTGCCGATGCAGCCATGCACGCCGGGGAACACGTAGAACGCGCCCTCCGGCTTGTGGCAGTGGATGCCGGGGGCGGCGTTGAGCATGTCCACCACCAGGTCGCGGCGTTCGCGGTAGACCGCGACCATCTCGCCGATGAAGCCCTGCGGGCCGGTCAGCGCCTCGATCGCGGCGGCCTGGCTCACGCTGCTGGTGTTGCTGGTGGACTGGCTCTGCAGCTTGTCCATCGCCTTGATGAGTGCCAGCGGCCCGCCGGCGAAGCCGATGCGCCAGCCGGTCATCGCGTACGCCTTGCTGCACCCGTTTATGGTCAGCGTGCGCGCGCGCAAGCGGGGTTCCACCTCCACCACCGTCGCCGGGCGGAAGCCGTCATAGGCGAGCTTCTCGTAGATGTCGTCGGTGAACACCCAGACGTCCGGGTGGCGCAGCAGCACGTCGCAGATCGGGCGCAGCTCCTCGGCCGAGTAGGCGGCGCCGGTCGGGTTGCACGGGTTGTTCAGCATGAACCAGCGCGTGCGCGGCGTGATCGCCGCCTCCAGATCCTCGGCGCGCAGCTTGAAGCCATGGTTCTGGCCGCACGGCACCAGCACCGGGCGGCCCTCGGCCAGCGTCACGATGTCGGGGTAGCTGACCCAGGCGGGCGTGGGGATGATCGCCTCGTCGCCGGGGTTCATGGTGGCCAGCATGGCGTTGAAGATCACCTGCTTGCCGCCGGTCGAGACGATGATCTCCTCGGGCGCGTAGTCGAGGCCGCTGTCGCGGGCGAACTTGGCGGCCACCGCGCGGCGCAGCGCCAGGGTGCCGGCGACGTCGGTGTACTTGGTCTCGCCGGCCTGGATGGCGCGGATCGCCGCGTCCTTGACGTTCTGCGGCGTGTCGAAGTCGGGCTCGCCGGCCGACAGGCCGATCACGTCGCGACCGGCCGCCTTGAGCGCGCGCGCCTTGGTCGAGATGGCGATGGTCTGGCTCGGGCTGATCCGGTCGAGGCGGTCGGCGGTCAGGTGCATGGTCGGTCCGGGCTGCGTGATACGCCAAGTTACGGCCGCGAGCCGGGCGGGGCAACCGAGGCCAGCACCTCGGCGGCGCCCACGCCCGCCTCGCGGAGTTGGCGCAACGTCGCCGCCGCGTCGCGCTTGGCCAGCCGCCGACCGCGCGCGTCCGTGACCAGCGGGTGATGCGCGTAGCGGGGCGCGGGCCAGCCCATGACCTCCTGCAACAGCCGGTGCAGCGCCGTCGCCGGGCGCAGGTCGAGGCCGCGGTTGACCAAGGTGACGCCTTGCCGCGCGTCGTCATGGGTCACGCAGAGATGGTAGCTGCACGGCGCGTCGCGCCGCGCCAGCACGACGTCGCCGAACGGCTCCGGGTCGCAGGCGACCTCGCCCTCTCCTTCCTCGCGGAAGCTGAGCGGCCGCCGGACCCGCGCCAGCGCCGCCACGGTGTCGAGTCGGACCGCGAACGGCCGCCCCGCCGCGACC
>CAXTVL010000414.1:0-3108 GCA_964247515.1 uncultured Acetobacteraceae bacterium
CGCCTTTCCCGCGACCGCATCTGGCGAGCCGCGCGACAGGCAGCCTTGGACGCCCACTTCCAGTGCGATCAGTTCAACGGCAAACGGTTGCTCTCGACCCAAGTTGGTCCTTTAGCCTCTGCTCTTCTGGCGCTAACAGCGGACGTAAGACGCTTGTTGAAGAGAAGCCTTGAACCCGCGGAGCATGACTCCTATCCTACAAATCGACCGGACGGCGACCGGTCGATTAAGGGGGGAGCTACATGGAAAAGGCACTATCTTCAACGGGGCGAACAAAATTCGGACGCTCGAGTCAGAAACCGGCGCGATCGACTTGGCCCGTCCCGCCCGTGGTCACTAGGAGTGAGGTGCGGCCGCATTTGGCAGCGATCATCCGTCACGTTCGGGCCGGCAATGAGGTGATGGTCGGAGGCTCCGAGAAAACCGCGTGGAGTTGCTTCGTCTCCCTGGAAGAATTCCAGCGGCGGCAATCATTCTATCGTGTCAAACCACAGGAGATCGATGTCGAAGAGATGCGACGCTGTTGGTCGCGCGAACGGGAGTTGGTGGAAAACAGTGGGCTGCCCGTCCGCATTCTCCGTAAGGGCGAGCCGTTCGCCATGTTTATTCCGACTCGCCGCGCCTTGGAGAAAAAAGTCCCCCGTACACTGGAGACTCTGGACAGGTCTGAAATCGAAACATTGGATAGGCTCGGTCAGCGGGTAACGAAGCTTGAAGCGGCGATCGACGCCCTCAGCCAGAGGACGCTCGATGAGGAAGCCATGCGGGAATTTCGCCAGGCAATAGGCGTAACCCGGGTAGTGCTCAGGCAGTGGCGCGAGAGCCAAGGCCTACCGGGAAGCCTCCAAGAGAGTTCGACCAACTGATTTAAACGCTACCGGCGCCACGCCTTTGATGCCTTCTAGGGTCGTACAACTTAGCCTAGCGTCGCCTATACAAGACAACCTGCCATGACCGGACTGTCGCAAATCCACCATTGGCGGACACCCGCTCGTTGCGTTGGACCGTGATTTCCCTCTCAGAAATCCAGGTCCGCGTAGTGCTCGGGCGGCGTCATCCCCGGCACCCGGTCGGCCAGCAGCGGCCGGAAGCTCGGGCGCGACTTCATCCGCGCGTACCACTCGCGCGCCGGCTCGCTCAGCTTCCAGTCGACGTCGCCGCCGAAGTCGAGCACCGAGAGATGCGCCGCCGCGGTGTAGTCGGCCAGCGAGATGGTGGCGCCGGCCAGCCATTTGCGCGTCTCGGCCAGCCAGCCGAGATACGGCAGGTGCTCGCGCAACGCGGCGTAGCCGAGCCGCAGCGCGGTGGCATCCGGCTGGCCGCGCCCGGCCAGGCGCTTGATGTACTTCTGGTCGGCCAGGTGGCGCGTCACCTCGCTGTCGAACTTGCCGTCGAACCAGGCGACCAGCCGGCGCACCTCGACCCGCTCGCCCAGCGTGTGCCCCAGCACCGGCGTGTCGGGGTAGGCCTCGTCCAGATACTCGCAGATCACGCCGCTGTCGGGGATCGCCAGGCCGTTGGCCTCGATCAGCATCGGCACCGTGGCGGCCGGGTTCATCGCCACGTATTCCTCGCGCCGCTCCCACACCTTCTCGACCCGCAGCTCGAACGGCAGCCGTTTCTCGGCGAGCACCAGGCGGACCTTGCGGCAGTATGGCGACAGCGGCAGGTGGTGCAGGATGCGCATACGCGTCCTTATCGCACAGCCAAGGGCGCGGCAAAGTCCGCAAGCGGGGGAACGCCCATGCCGCACCGTCACAGCATCGCCTCCACCACGTACCGCTTCGACGACCTGCGCGACCTGCTGGCCAAGGCGACGCCGGCGCGATCGGGCGACGCGCTGGCGGGCATCGCCGCCAGCTCCGCCGAGCAGTCGGTGGCGGCCCGCTACGCCCTGGCGGAGCTGCCGCTCGGCCACTTCCTGCTCGAGGCGGTGGTGCCGTACGAGGCGTGCGAGGTCACGCGCCTGCTGCTCGACGGCCACGACGCCGCCGCGTTCGCCCCGGTCTCGCACCTCACCGTGGGCGGCCTGCGCGACTGGCTGCTGTCGGACGCGGCGACCCCGGCGGCGTTGGCGGCGCTCGCACCCGGGTTGTTGCCGGAGATGGCGGCGGCGGCGAGCAAGCTGATGCGCAACCAGGACCTGATCCTGGCGGCGCGCAAGTGCCGGGTGGTGACGCGCTTCCGCGACACCATCGGCCTGCCCGGCACCATGGCGGTGCGGCTGCAGCCGAACCACCCGCAGGACGACCCGCGCGGCATCGCCGCCGGCATCGTCGACGGCCTGATGTACGGCAGCGGCGACGCGGTGATCGGCATCAACCCCGCGACCGACTCGCCCGCCGCCATCGCCCGGCTGCTGCACATGCTCGACGAGGTGATCCGCCGCCTGGGCGCGCCGACGCAGGCCTGCGTGCTGACCCATGTCACCACGGCGATCGCGTTGATGAACCAGGGTGTGCCGACCGATTTGGTGTTCCAGTCGGTCGCCGGCACGCAGGGCGCCAACGCCGGCTTCGGCATCGACCTCGCGTTGCTGCGCGAGGCGGCGGACGCGGCGCGCTCGCTGGCGCGCGGCACGGTCGGGCAGAACGCCATGTATTTCGAGACCGGCCAGGGCTCGGCGCTGTCGGCCGGCGCGCATCACGGCGTCGACCAGCAGACGCTGGAGGCGCGGGCGTATGGCGTGGCGCGGGCGTTCTCGCCGCTGCTGGTCAACTCCGTGGTGGGCTTCATCGGCCCGGAATACCTCTACGACGGCAAGCAGATCGTGCGCGCGGCGCTGGAGGACCATTTCTGCGGCAAGCTGCTCGGCGTCCCGCTCGGTGTCGATGTCTGCCACACCAACCACGCCGAGGCCGATTTCGACGACATGGACACCTGCCTCACGCTGCTGGCGGCGGCCGGCGTCACCTACGTCATGGGCGTGCCGGGGGCGGACGACGTCATGCTCGGCTACCAGTCGACCTCGTTCCACGACGCGCTGTACGTGCGCGAGGTGTTCGGCCTGACCCGCGCGCCGGAGTTCGAGGCGTGGCTGCGCGCGGCGGGCGTCACCGGCGCGGGCGGACGGCTGCTCGCGGGCAGCGGCGCGCGGCTGATCGAGCA
>CAXTVL010000415.1:0-3100 GCA_964247515.1 uncultured Acetobacteraceae bacterium
GTGGCGCGCCGGGCCCTCGGCGCCGACCCCGAGCGGGCGGAGGCGGCGCTGGCCCGGTTGCGGCAGGCTTGAGGTGCCGCTCTGTCGCCGGCCGCTCCCCTGGGCGATGCTGTGCCTGTTGGCGGCCTGCGCCGGGGGGCGCTCCCATGCCACGCTGAGCTGCGCCCCGTTCGCCCGCGCGCTGACCGGCTTGCAGCTGCGTGGCGACGCGGCCGGGTGGTGGGACGCGGCGGCCGGACGCTACGACCGTGTGGCGACGCCGGAGGTGGGCAGCGTGCTGGTGTTCCGCCGTGGCGCCCGGCTGCCGTCCGGCCACGTCTCGGTGGTGTCGCGGCTGCGTGGGCCGCGCCGCATCGACGTGATCGGGGCCAACTGGGTGCCGGGCGAGGTGGAACGCGACCAGCCGGTGATCGACGTGTCGGAGACGAACGATTGGAGCCTGGTGCGGGTGTGGTATCCGCCGTCGCGGCAGATGGGCAGCCACGCCTACCGCACCTATGGCTTCATCCTGCCGCCGGCGCCGCTCGGCCACGACGCTCTGGCCAGCGCCGCGGGCCGGTACTGAGCTGGCCAGTACTACTGAGCTGGCCAGTACTAAGGAAGTGGCTTGCAACCCCCGGCCGCGCGGTCCATCTGCAGGGCAGCGGAGCGGAGAGGTTCCATGGGTAGTTTCAGCATCTGGCACTGGTTGATCGTGCTCGCGGTCATCCTGGTGCTGTTCGGCGGCGGCGGCAAGATCAGCGGCATCATGGGTGACTTCGGCAAGGGCCTGAAATCGTTCAAGAAGAACATGGCCGAGGACCATGACGCCTCGATGGAGGCGGCAGCCACGGACAAGGCGTCCGGCAACATCGCCGGGCCGGGACACATGGGCGGTGCCAACGTCAACACCGGCGCCACCTCGGCCAACGCCCGCCAGGTCTGATGGACGCGGCCGCGACGGCGGGCGTCCGCACTCCCGATTGGGCGGTGGCGGCCATCGTCGAGGCCGGACGGCGGATGGATCGGCGTGGCTGGGTGCCGGCGACCGCTGGCAACATCAGCGTGCGGCTCGACGACCGCCGGTTCGCGATCACCCGCAGTGGTGGTCATAAGGGCTACCTCGACGCCGACCACGTCATGCAGGTGGGTTTGGATGGCGGCGCGCTGACACCGGGGCGGCCGAGCGCCGAGACCGCGCTGCACACGCAAATCTACCGCATGTCGCCGGCTTCCGGCGCGGTCGTGCATGGCCATTCCGTCGCCAACACGGTGCTGTCGCTGTTGCCGGCCGGCCAAAGCCGCGGCCACATCCGCTTCGCCGGCCTGGAAATCCTGAAGGCGTTCGAGGGCCATTCCACTCACGACATGAGCGTCGACTTGCCGGTGTTCGCCAACGACCAGGACATCCCGCGCCTGGCGGCCGCGATCGCGCCGTCGTTTGCCGCCGGGATGCCGCTCGGCTACCTGATCGCCGGCCATGGCTGTTACGTCTGGGGCCCGGACATGCCGACCGCCCTGTCCCGGCTGGAAGGATTGGAGTTCCTGCTCGCCTGCGAGCTCGAGATGAGGAGGATGACGCGATGAGCCGTCTCACGGTCTACCACGACGACGCGCCCGGTGTGGCGGTGCTGGTCACGGACGAACCCGACGTCATGGCGCGCGAGCTCGCCACCATCGGGGTGCGCTTCGAGCGCTGGGAGAGCCCGGTCGAGCTGTCGCCGTTCGACGCGCCGGAGGCGATCCTCGACGCCTACCGCCCCTACCTCGACAGCCTGATGGGGACCGTGGGCGCCGGCTCGGCCGACGTGCTGAAGCTCACGCCGGACAACCCGAACGCGCCGGCGCTGCGGCAGAAGTTCCTGTCCGAGCACTCGCACACCGAGGACGAGATCCGCTTCTTCGTCCATGGCTCGGGCAACTTCATCATGCACGTCGACGGCCGCGTCTGGGACGCGCATTGCGCGCAAGGCGACCTGATCAGCGTGCCGGCCAACACGAAGCACTGGTTCGACGCCGGCGAGAAGCCGTTCTTCACGGCGTTGCGGGTGTTCACCGACAGTTCTGGCTGGGTGCCCCACTATACCGGCAGCACCGTGCACGAGTTGTTTCCGGCCGCCTGAGCCACAGCGGTGCTGGCGCTCGCGGCGGTGCTGACCGACATCGAGGGCACCACCACCCCGGTCGCCTTCGTGCGCGACACGCTGTTCCCATATGCCCGCGCACGTCTGCCACGGTTGCTGCGTGAGCGCGCCGCGGATGCGACGGTCGCGGCGGAGCTGGCCGAAGTGGCGCGGCTGGCGCCCGGCACGCCGCCGCTCGCGGCACTCACCGGTTGGATGGACCAGGATGCCAAGGTGACGCCGTTGAAGGCGTTGCAAGGCATCGTCTGGGCCGAAGGCTACGCGAGTGGCGAGTTGCGCGCGGACCTCTACCCCGACGTGGCGCCTCGCCTGCGCCGCTGGTCGGCCTCCGGGGTGCGGCTTTTCGTTTATTCGTCCGGCTCGATCGAGGCGCAGCGGCAGATCTTCGGCCATTCGAGCGACGGCGACCTCGCGGGCCTGTTCGCCGGCTTCTTCGACACCCGGGTCGGCGCCAAACGGGAGGCCGAGAGCTACGACCGCATCGCCATCGGCATCGGCGTGCCGACCACGGAAATCCTGTTCCTCTCCGACACCGAGGCCGAACTGGACGCCGCCGCGGCGGCCGGCTTGCGCACCTGTCAGCTCGTCCGGCCGCAGGACGGCACGGTTCCTGCGACAGGGCACCCGGTCGCCGGGGACTTCGGCGAGGTCGCCCGGCGATTTTCACTGCCCTAGGTGACGACCCCCACATTTTGCGTCCTCGGCAAAGTTCTCCACAACATTCTGCGTGAGACGGAATGGTTAACGTTGAGCCCGGCAGAGTGATTGGCTAGTCTTTGTTGCGCAGGCAGCATGAAGGGGCCAGGCATGGAGTGGGACAACGAATTGATCGCCCGTCTGCGGGGCTTGTGGGACGAGGGCCACTCGACCGCCGAGATCGGGCGTCGCCTGAGCGTCTCGAAGAATGCCATCGTGGGCAAGGCGCATCGCTTGGCGCTGCCGGCGCGGCCGTCGCCGATCCGGCGCGATGCCAGCCC
>CAXTVL010000416.1:0-3099 GCA_964247515.1 uncultured Acetobacteraceae bacterium
ACGCCAGCACCGCCGCATATTGCGGCGGCGTCAGCACCGGCGGCTGCTTCTGCAGCACGGTGGCGCTGTCGACGGTCGAGCCGTCGGCCGACAGGCCGTAGACCACGTTGCGCGCGGCGTCGATGGTGTACAGCTTGCCGTCGGCGCCCTGGGTGATGTCGTACAGGTTGCTCTCGGTGTTGAACAGCGTGGTGGCGCCGTCGGGGCCGTTGGCCGCGGCGTAGGCCAGCGCGTTGAACCCGGTGGTGTAGCTGGCCTGCGACGGGTCCGCGCCGAACAGCCCGGTCAGCTTCAGCACGCCCTGCAGATCGTTGCCGATCGGGCCCACCGCGACCGCGGTCTCGGGCGCCAGGCCGCCGCCGGAGGCGATGTAGACGGTGCCGTCCGGGGTGATGGTCATGGCGTTGGGGCCGATGGAGTTGACCCGGTCCTGGCCGGTGGTCGGGTTGAACTCCTGGAACGACGGCAGCCCGGTGTACACGCGGTCCTGGCCGCCCGCCGGGCTGGTGATGTCGACCTTGGTGATCGAGCCGGTGTAGCCGCCGCGCTCGCTGACCAGGCCGGGGATGAACGGGATCACCGGCGCCGCGGCGGCGTTGGGGTCGCCGGCCGGGGTGCCCTGGCCCTGCTCCAGCACGTACAGGTTGCCGTCGGGGCCGAACGCCATGCCGCGCGGGTCGTTGAGCCCGGTCGCGACCACGGTGGGCGAGACGGCGCCGCTGGCGTCGGTGTGGTACCTGATCACCTCGCCGGTGCCGGGGCCGTTGTTGTTGATGGCGGCGTAGACGTCGCCGGTCGCCTGGTCGACCAGCACGTAGTTGGCGAGGTGCAGCTCCGGCCCGGAGATGGTGGTGCGGGTGCCGTTCGGATCGACCTTGATGAGCTGGTCGGCGGGCAGGGTGGCGGGATTCAGCGTCGGGTCGTAGACGGCATTGGAGTTGAGGTATTCCAGCACGTACATCGAGCCGGTGGTGTTGTTGAACGAGAGGCTCTGCACCTGGGTGAAGCCGCTGGCGTAGGCCTGCGGCACGCCGCTCGCGATCTTGCCGTCGAAGCCGGTGGTGGCCGAGGGGTCGGCGATGCGGTAGATGCTGGAGTAGCCGGTCGGGTACGGGATGCCGTTCAGCTCGCCGACATAGAGCGCCCCGTCCGGGCCCACGGTGACGGCGCTGGTCACGGCCTCGGTCTGGCGGGTGAAGAAGCCGAGGTTGGCGGTCGAGTACTGCGGCGGCAGCACCGGCGTGGTGACGCCGGACGTGCTGCCACCGACGGAGGTGCCGCCGCTGCCGCCGCCGCCGGGGGCCGCGCCGGTGGTGCCGGCTGTGGTCGAGTTGGTGGTCGTCGTTCCGCTCATCGGTCTCTCCAGGAGTTGGCCAGGAATCAGTCGGTCACAGCCGCGGTCGCGGCGAAATCGCGCCAGTGGCGGCCGGAGTTCGGCTGCGCATTAGCAATCATTCGACCGCTTCCGTAAAGCTACATTCGAGGCGAGCGCCGTTTTGAAAGACAAAACATTATCACGAAGTCTCGTTGTTTGGGTCTTTACAGCAGTGTTCTGACCGCTTCCGCACAGAACCTGGCTAATACTCGACAGATGCTGGAAACCTGCCTGGTGCCCGCAGGCGGAACAGCGCCGACGCGGCGCGTCCCGATCCGGCTCCGGCCGCAGCCGAAGCAAGCCGAGATTCATCGTTGACGTAAGGCAACCAACGCGCGCATGTCGCGTTCCCGCGCGACGCCGGCCTGGCCCGGTCAGCGCGGCTGCGTCGGCGGCTCGATGGGCGACGACGCGGTGATCGTCGAGGGGGTCGCGTCCGACGCGTCGCGGGCGGCGCTGTACTCGACGATCCACGGCGCCGGGCGGCTGTTCAGCCGCACCACGGCCAAGCGGAGCTTCACCCGGGCGCAGATGGACGCATGGCTGCAGGAGCGCGGTGTCACCCTGGCCGGCGGCGACTTGGACGAGAGCCCGATGGCCTATCGCCGGCTGCCCGATGTGCTGGCCCATCACGCCGGCACCATCCGGGTGCTGCACACGCTGCGCCCGTTCGCGGTGGCGATGGCCGGGGCGGGGGAGTTCGACCCGTTCAAGGATTGATCGGGCAAGGACTGGGCGAAGGAGCGAGCACCCAGTCAGGATATCGTCAGGCAAGGCAGGTAGATTGATCGAGGCGATATGGTGTCGATTCGAGGGAGACATTGGCAGTGACCGGTGCATCTGGCATTGAAGCTGGACAAACTGCGGCCTGGACGTCGGCGACGACCCGCCGCGCGGCCGACAACTCGGGTTCCGATTCAGGGTCGAGTTGGGAACAACACCTGCAGGCTGCCGGTCACGACAATGCCGAAGCCATTCCGCTGCCGACATTGCATCAGCAATCGCCTGCTCGGACCGGGCCGGGAGGAGGATCGCAGGCCGAAGCCGGAGCCGCGCCGGAAGGCCCGTTGCTGCAGCCGGTTGCCTATCGACCCCCGGCGCAGAACGTGCCGCAGCAACCGCCGGCCGGGCACGGCTTGCTGCAGCCGGTTGCCTACCGGCCGCCGAGTGCGCCGGCACAACCGGCGAGCCGCCCGGCTTCCCTCTATTTTCCGCCGCGCGACGCGAACTCGCCGACCAGCCCGCTGGTCCATCAGGGTGACTTCACGCACGAGCCACAACATTCACCCAGCCTGCCGGGCTTCCCGTCAATTCCAACAGCCGGCGCCTCTCGTCCTGTGCCGCGGCGCGGCCCGCTGGTCCGCGCCGATGCGCCGCCTCGCAGGCGATCGGATCTGGTGCGGGCGCTGTTTCAGGGAGCGGAAATCGGGCGACTTGCACGCAATGACGCTGCGAGACGCTCGCCGCCGTCGGATTAGGCGCCTTGCCTTTCCTGGAACGCTTCCGCAAGCCGCATCGCGTCCAGGCGGCGCGTCCAGTCGGCGCGGCGCTCGAGCGCTTCGCCTTGGGCGTGCGCCGAACGATGCCTTGTAACCGCAGGCCGTGGGCCAGTCCGAGCTCCGGAACGCGCTAGCGGATCAACTCGACCATGACGCCGGCTGCGGCCGCGAGGTCCGGCCAGCGGCGTTCCGCCGTCAGGGCGGGCACGCCCTCGCGTCGCGCCA
>CAXTVL010000417.1:0-3087 GCA_964247515.1 uncultured Acetobacteraceae bacterium
GCTCGGCGGCGCCGAGCCGGTGCCCGCACGCCTCGCACGCCGAACGCGCCAGCGCGACCGGGCGACCCGCCGGCAGCCGGCGCACCAGCACGCCCAAAAGGCTGCCCACGAACGGCGCCACCAGCAGCGGCATCCACCACAGCGCCACCCGCGTTGTCTCCTATATATCCTGTCACTTGCCATCGGGCCTCGGGATCGAACAAGAGTCCCAGCAACAGGAGGCGCTTGCGTGGACACGTCCCTAAGCCTTGCGACGCCGGAGCAGGACCAGGAGCAGCAATTGGCGGCGCTGGCGGCGCTGCTGGAGCAGGGCGGCCAATGCGACGTCAAGACGCTCGACCGCGGCCGCCGCGTCGCGGTCGACAGCGGCCAGCGGCTCGACGTCGTGCTGATCCAGCTCGGCCTCGTGACCGAGCGCGGCTTGGCCGAGGCGTACGCGGCCCTGCTCGGCACCGTGGTCGCCGCCCCCGGCCGCTACCCGGCCGGCGAGCCGCTGTTGCCCGACCGGCTGACCGCGCGCTTCCTGCGCCACGCCCGCGCCATGCCGGTGGCGGTCGAGGGCGAGCGCGTGGTGGTGGCCGCCGCCGACCCGCTCGACGCGTTCACGCCGCAGGCCATCGAGGCCGCCACCGGCCTGTCGGTGACGCTCGAAGTGGCGGTGCCGATCGAGATCGAGGCGGCGTTCGACCGGCTGTACCGCGACGAGACCCAGCAGCAGGCGGCCGGCGGCGACGAGGGCGAGGCGCCGCTGGAGGAGGACGCCGAACGGCTCAAGGACCTCGCCAGCGAGGCGCCGGTGATCCGGCTGGTGGGCCAGATCATCGCCCGCGCGGTCGAGACCCAGGCGTCCGACATCCATATCGAGCCGTTCGAGGACCGGCTGCGGGTGCGCTACCGCTACGACGGCGTGCTGGTCGAGGCCGAAAGCCCGCCCGGCCGGCTCACCGCCGCGATCACGTCGCGCATCAAGATCATGGCGCGGCTCGACATCGCCGAGCGCCGGCTGCCTCAGGACGGGCGCATCAAGCTCGCGGTGCGTGGCCAGGAGGTCGATTTCCGCGTCTCGACCATCCCCTCGATGTGGGGCGAGACGGTGGTGATGCGGGTGCTCGACCGCGCCGCGGTGGCGTTCGACTACGCCAAATTGGGCCTGCCGCCACGGGTGATCGGGCAATTGACCGAGGCGCTCAACCTGCCCAACGGCATCGTGCTGGTGACGGGGCCGACCGGCAGCGGCAAGACCACGACGCTGTACAGCGGCCTGCTGTCGCTCAACTCCATCAGCCGCAAGGTGGTCACGGTCGAGGACCCGATCGAGTTCCAGTTGCGCGGCATCAACCAGATCCAGGTCAAGCCGCAGATCGGCCTGAACTTCGCGGCGCTGCTGCGCTCGATCCTGCGCCAGGACCCCGACGTCATCATGGTGGGCGAGATCCGCGACCTGGAGACCGCGCAGATCGCGGTGCAGGCGGCCCTGACCGGCCATCTCGTGCTGTCCACGCTGCACACCAACTCGGCCGCGGCGACCATCACCCGGCTGCGCGACATGGGGCTCGAGGACTACCTGCTGACGGCGGTGCTGCGCGGCGTGCTGGCGCAGCGCCTGGTGCGAAGGCTGTGCGCCGCCTGCCGGGTCGAGGCGCCGGCGGCCCCCGAACTGGTGCAGCGGTTCGGGCTAGAGCGGCGCACCGCCGCGCGGCCGATCACGCTCTGGCACGCGACCGGCTGCCCCGCGTGTCGCGGCACCGGCTATCGCGGCCGGCTCGCCATCGCCGAGTTCCTGCACCCGGACGCGGCGGTCGAGCGGCTGGTGTTCGCGCACGCCGACCACGGCGAGATCGAGCGCGCGGCGGTCTCCGCCGGCATGGCCACGATGTTCGACGCCGGGCTCGACGCGGCCCTGGCCGGCGTCACCACGGTCGAGGAAGTCATGCGCTCGATCCGCGCCGAGGCGTGATGCCCAATTTCCGCTACACCGCCATCACGCCGGCGGGCGAGGTGGTCAAGGGTGCCATGGACGCCGCCTCGGTCGCCGCGGTGATCGAGGCGCTGCGGCGGCAGGGCCAGATCCCGGTCCGCGCCGACGCCGCCAAGGCCGGCGGGGGCGGCTTCCTGGCGCGGCTGCTGGCGAGTGATCTCGGCGGCGGTGCGCGGCTACGGCGCCAGGAGGTCGCCGACCTGACGCGCGAGCTGTCGATCATGCTGGGCGCCGGTCAGGACCTCGACCGCGCGCTGCGCTTCCTGGTGGAGACCGCGCCCAACAAGCGCGTGGGCGGCGTGCTCGACGACGTCCGCGCCGGAGTGCGCGACGGGGCGCCGCTCGCGGCGATGCTGGCGAAGCACCCGGCCAGCTTCCCCAAGCTGTACGTGGGACTGGTGCGCGCCGGCGAGGCCGGCGGCGCGCTGGCGGCGACGCTGGAGCGGCTGGCGTTGCTGCTGGAGCGCGAGCGCAGCCTGTCCGCCACCGTGACCTCGGCGATGATCTACCCGAGCCTGCTGCTGGTCGCGGCGGTCGGCGCCATCGCGCTGCTGCTGACGCAGGTGTTGCCGCAATTCGTGCCGTTGTTCCAGCAGAACGGCGCCGCGCTGCCGGCCTCGACGCAATTCCTGATCTCGCTGGGCGACGCGGTGAGCGGCTACGGCCTATACGCGCTGGCGGCGCTGCTGGCGGGCGGGTTGGCGCTGCGCCAGGCGCTGCGGCGGCCGGGGTTCCGGCTGCCGTTCGACCGCCTGGTGCTGCGCTTGCCGGTGCTGGGCAAGCTGGCGCGGGAGATCGTGGCGGCGCGGTTCTCCCGCACGCTGGGCACGCTGCTGGTCAACGGCATGCCGCTGATCGCCGCCCTCGACACCGTGCGCGACGCCATCGGCAACCTCGCCGCGGTCGAAGCGGTGTCCGCCGCGACCGGGGCCGCGAAGGGCGGCGGCGGGCTGAGCCGCGTGCTGGGCGACAGCGGAGTGTTCCCGGTCCGCACCGTCTACCTGCTGCGGCTGGGCGAGGAAACCGCGCAGCTCGGCGCCATGGCACTGCGCGCGGCCGACATCCACGAGGAGAACACCCGCAGCGGCCTGCAACGGCTGGTTTCCCTG
>CAXTVL010000418.1:0-2738 GCA_964247515.1 uncultured Acetobacteraceae bacterium
GTGCTGGAGGCGTCCGGCAGCGCCGCCGCCGTGGCCGGCGCGTTGCGCGCGGCGCGGCCGGGAGCGACGCTGGTGCAGGTGGGGCTGGGCGGCGGCGACGCGACCATCCCGCTCAACCTGCTGGTCGCCAAGGAGATCGCGTTGCGCGGCAGCTTCCGCTTCCACGAGGAGTTCGCCTGGGCGGCCGGCTTCATCGCCTCGGGCGCCATCGACGTGACGCCGCTGCTGAGCGCGGTGTTGCCGCTGCGCGACGCCGCGCAGGCATTCGCGCTGGCGGGCGACCGGGCGCGGGCGATGAAGGTGCAACTCGCGTTCTAACGCTATATCTGGTTGTGAGAATCGGGATAGACGCTACATACGGTTCCTAACACAGACGAGGAAGTCCCTTGATGGATGGCATGACGGCGTCGCCGAGCAACCTCCCGGTCCGCTTCGACCTGCTGACCGAGAACCCGGTGTACAAGCCGTTCCGCTATCCCTGGGCCTACGAGGCGTGGCTGACGCAGCAGCGCGTGCATTGGCTGCCCGAGGAGGTGCCGCTCGCCGACGACGTGAAGGACTGGCACCGCAACCTGTCGGAGGCCGAGCGCAACCTGCTGACGCAGATCTTCCGCTTCTTCACCCAGGCCGACGTCGAGGTGAACAACTGCTACATGAAGCACTACAGCCAGGTGTTCAAGCCGACCGAAGTGCTGATGATGCTGTCGGCGTTCTCCAACATCGAGACCATCCACGTCGCCGCCTACAGCCACCTGCTCGACACCATCGGGATGCCCGAGGTCGAGTACACCGCCTTCCTCAAGTACAAGGAGATGAAGGACAAGTTCGACTACATGCAGAACTTCTCGGTCGCCAACAAGCACGAGGTCGCCAAGACCTTGGCGGCGTTCGGCGCGTTCACCGAGGGGCTGCAACTGTTCGCGAGCTTCGCGATGCTGCTGAACTTCCCGCGCTTCGGCAAGATGAAGGGCATGGGCCAGATCGTGAGCTGGTCGGTGCGCGACGAGACGCTGCACTGCCTGTCGGTGATCCGGCTGTTCCGCACCTTCGTGGCCGAGAACCCGGAGATCTGGACCGAGGAGCTTAGGCGCGAGCTGTACGAGACCTGCGCCACCATCGTCGAGCACGAGGACGCCTTCATCGACCTGGCGTTCGAATTGGGGCCGGTCGAGGGCATGGATGCCGAGGCGGTCAAGCAGTACATCCGCTTCATCGCCGACCGCCGGCTGACGCAACTGGGCCTGAACCCGCTCTACCACGTCGACCGCAACCCGTTGCCCTGGCTCGACGACATGCTGAACGCGCCGGAGCACGCCAACTTCTTCGAGAACCGCGCCACCGAGTACAGCCGCGCGTCCACCACCGGCTCGTGGGAGGAGGCGTTCGCCGGCCGGGTGTTCGAGACCGCGCAGCCATCGGGCGCGATGCCGGGCTAGACCGCGATCAGGGCGGCGGGGCCGGCTCCGCCTCGCCGCCCCACTCGTCCAGCACCTCGGCCATCGCCCGCGCCACCATCGCGAGCCGCCCGGCGCCGAGCCGCGGCGTGCCGCTGCCGTTGAACAGGCGCGACCGCAGGCTGCCGTCCTGCTCGCGGAACAGCAGCAGCAGCACATCGTTCAGCGGGAACGCCGATTGCGGGTAGCTGGTGCGCGCGATGATGCCCGGCAGCTCGAACGCCATGGTCCGCATGTCGAGGAAGTTGATCGCGAACTGCGCCCGCTCGGGCACTGGCTCGGCGCCACCCGGCTGGCGCAGCGCGTGGATCGGCACGCCCGCGAACCGCCGCACCGGCCGCCAGGCCTGCTTGGCGGCGCGCACCATGGCATCGGCGTCGCTGGCGCCGTCCAGCCGCAGCCGCACCAGCACCGTGTTGACCGCCATCGCCACCAGCCCGGCCTCGGCGCCGCGCCCGGAGACGTACACCGCGACCACCACGTCGCGCGTCCGCAGCACCCGGCACAACGCCACGGCGTAGGCCGCGAGGCAGACGACGAACAGCGTGGCCGCGTTCCGCTCGGCCAGGCGCGACAGGCGCCGCACCATGGCCTCCGCCAGCACCCGGTTGCTCTGCGGCAAGTCGGGCGGCTCGTGCGGTGGGGCGGCGCTGTCCGGGAGGTCGTACAGACGCTCGTGCCAGAGCGTCGCTCCTGCCAGCGCGTCGCGGTAGAACGCCCGCGCCGGTGCGACCGCCGCGGCGAGTTCCGGCCCGTCCTGCCAGTCGAGCCAGCGCTCGTACTGCCCGGCGCGCGGCGCGCCGGCCTCGCCGCGATACGCCTCGGCCACCCGCTGCAGGATCAGCGGCAGGGACATGCCGTCGGCCGCGATGTGGTGGATGAACAGCAGCAGCAGGCAGCGTTCCGGTCCGCAGCCCAGCAGCTCGGCGCGGACCAGCCATTGCCCGTGCAGGTCGACCCGGGTGCGCTCCCCCGCCGCCAGGATCTCGGCCACCGCCGCTGCCCGCGCGGCGTCCGGCAGGCCCGACAGGTCGCGCCAGCCGACCGTGAACCCGCTCGCCGGGTGCAACGTCTGGCCGACGCCGTGGCGGTGCCGGACCAGGCAGGTGCGCAGCGCCGGATACGCCGCGACCGCCTGGGCCAGTGCCCGCCCGAGCCGGGCAGGGTCCACCGGGCCGTCCAGGGTGGTGACGCTGAACTGGGTCCAGCGCGGCGTGTCGCGGCGCAGCATCTCCGCGTACCAGATCGGCGCCGGCGCCCGGGCGGGCGGGCGGGCGCCGGGCG
>CAXTVL010000418.1:2748-3084 GCA_964247515.1 uncultured Acetobacteraceae bacterium
CCGCCCCCGCGGGCCCCGCCCCCCGGCGCCCCCCCCCCCCCCCCCCGGCCCCCCGCGCCCGGTCCGCCATCGTACGCGATGTCCGCCATCTTTTACTGGCCGTCTATTGACCCCGCGATACAAGCAGTGTCGCCCGGCCTTTGCCATGGGTCATGGCGCTCACGATTGCAGTATCGACCGGCCGGCGTAGTTCGGCTGGATTTCACGGATGCTCGGGAGAGGCCCACCGAGCGGCGCGCGGTCGGCGGCCGCGCTACATCGGCAAGGCGGCACCGTCGCGCAGCACCGCGTCGGCGGCGTCGGTGAAGCGGCCGTCCGCCCGGTGCAGCACGAGGC
>CAXTVL010000419.1:0-3062 GCA_964247515.1 uncultured Acetobacteraceae bacterium
CTGCCCTCCGGCTCCGACCGGGTGCGCGCGGCGCTCGAAGCGTTCGACCCTGGCCGGCGCCACGACGCGGCGATGCGCGCCGTGCTGGCGCCGCTGGCCGACCCCGGTTGCGACCTGGCGACCCTGGTGACGCCGGTGCGCGACCGTGCCGAGGCGGCGGCGGCCTCGGTGGTCAAGGCCGCGTGCAGCTTCGAGGCGGGCGCCGCCACCGCCCGCGCGCACTGGTTCTCGCGCAGTCCGATCCCGTGGGGCGAGGGGCCGCTGTGGCACCATCTGGGCGTCTACGCCTGGCGCCGCGCGGCGCTGGACCGCTTCGTGGCGCTGCCGCCCACCGCGCTGGAGCGGCGCGAGGGGCTGGAGCAGTTGCGCGCGCTGGAGGCCGGCATGACGATCGGCTGCGCCCGGGTCGAGGAGGCGATCTTCGGCGTCGACACGCCGGCCGACCTGGAGCGGGCGCGCGAGATGTTAGCGCTGACATGAGCGGCACGATCGCCTTCCAGGGCCGGCCGGGCGCCTATTCCGACCTCGCCTGCCGCACCGCCTACCCGGACTGGCGCACGCTGCCTTGCGCCAGTTTCGAGGCGGCGATGGACGCGGTGCGCGAGGGCGCCGCCGGCCTCGCCATGCTGCCGTGCGAGAACAGCCTCGCCGGGCGGGTGCCCGACATCCACGCGCTGCTGCCCGAGAGCGGGCTGTTCATCGTGGGCGAGCACTTCCAGCGGGTCGAGCACTGCCTGCTGGGCGTGCCCGGGGCCACGCTCGCCAGCGTCCGCCGCGCGCACTCGCACGCGGTGGCGCTGGGCCAGGTGCGCCGCGTGCTCAAGGAACTCGACCTCGAAGCGGTGGTGCAGGCCGATACGGCGGGCGCGGCCGAGCAGGTCGCCTCCTGGGGCAGCGTCGCGGACGCGGCGATCGCCTCGTCGCTGGCGGCCGAATTGTTCGGGCTGCGGGTGCTGCGCGCCAACGTCGAGGACGCGGCGCACAACACCACGCGGTTCTACGTCTGCGCCCGCCGCGCCGACCCGCCGCCGGCCACCACGCCGGGCCTGATGACGACGTTCGTGTTCCGCGTGCGCAACGTGCCCGCGGCGCTTTACAAGGCGCTGGGCGGGTTCGCCACCAACGGCGTCAACATGACCAAGCTGGAGAGCTACATGGTGGGCGGCCAGTTCACCGCGACCCAGTTCCTGTGCGACGTCGACGGCCACCCGGAGCAGCCGCCGGTGCAGCGGGCGTTGGAGGAGCTGGGATTCTTCTCGCGCGAGACCCGCATCCTCGGCGTCTACCCGGCCGCCGCTGCCCGGCGGGAGCGCGAGGCGGCCGATTGAGTGGCCGAGAACATGGAGAAGCGTATGCTTCAGCCGTCGCCCGAGTTGGATCGACACTTCTCCCGCGAGGAGTACTGGCGGTGGTGCGAGGCGCAGCCGAGGGGTCGCTACGAACGGGTGGATGGTCGCATCGTGGCCATGGCTCCGGAACGGGTGGCGCATGTACGGGTCAAGCAAGCCGTCTACATGGCGCTGAGACGGGCGATCGGGGCCGCTGGGGTCGGTTGCGAGGCGCTGTCCGACGGCGTCACGGTCGAGACCGGCGACAGCGACTACGAACCGGACGCGCTGGTGAACTGCGGCGAGCCGATGGCGGGCGACCTCGTGGCGGCCACCAACCCGGTGATCGTCGTCGAAGTGCTCTCACCCGGGACCGCGTCGACCGACACTGGCGGCAAGCTGGCCGGGTATTTCCGCGTCCCCTCGGTCGCGCACTACCTGATCGTCCACCCGACCAAGCGGATCGTCACCCACCATCGCCGCAACGGAGGCGGGATCGAGACGCTGGTGTTGCTGGGTGGCCCGATCGCCATGGACCCGCCCGGCCTCGTCATCACGGTCGAGGAACTCTACGGCAGTGAGTAGCGCCATGCGGTTCGCCACACGGCTCAATTCGTTCGCGACCCGCCCGGAGCTGTTCTGGCCCGCTGGCGCCGCCAGGCCCGGCACGCTGCAACTGATGCGGCGCGCCGCCACCGTGGACGGCCTCTCCGGCGTCGACCTCAACTACCCCGACCACCTGCACGGCCACGCGCCCGTGGCACTGACCCGGCAGGCCGGCGACCTCGGCCTGGCGCTGAACGGCTTCGCCATGCGCTACTACGGCGACCCGGCCTACCGCGCCGGCGCCTTCACCAACCCCGACCCGGCGGTGCGGCGGCGGGCGATCGACCTCACGCGCCAGGGCATCGACGCGGTGGCGGCGTGTGGCGGCGCCCTGATGACGCTGTGGCTGGGTCAGGACGGCTTCGACCACCCGTTCGCCGCCGACTACGCGACGCTGTGGGGGCTGGAGGTCGAGGGCATCCGCGAGGTCGCGGCGCACAACCCGGACGTCATGGTCAGCATCGAGTACAAGCCGGACGAGCCGCGCGCCCATGCCGTGCTGGACCGGATCGGCACCACCTTGCTCGCGATCCGCGACGTGGGCCTGCCCAACCTCGGTGTCACGCTCGACTTCGCGCACGTGCTGTACGCGGGCGAGAACCCGGCGCGCTCGGCCGCATTGGTGGCGCGGCACAGCCGGCTGCTCGGCGTCCACCTCAACGACGGCTATGGCGGGCGCGACGACGGGCTGATGGTGGGCGCCGTGCATACCGTGCAGACCATCGAGCTGCTGCGCCAGGTGCGGCGCGACGGCTACGACGGCGCCATCTACTTCGACACCTTCCCCGACACCAGCGGCCTCGACCCGGTGGCCGAGTGCGCCGCCAACATCGCGACGGTGCGGGGGATGCTGGCGGTGGTCGACCGGCTGGAGGCGGACAACCGCCTGGCCACGGCGCTCGACGCGCAGGACGCGGTGACGGGGCAGGGGCTGGTGCAGCGGGCGCTGCTGGGCGCCGCTGGCGACTGATGCCGCCCGAGATCGTCGTGCTGGGCAGCCTGCACCTCGACGTGATGGTGCGGGCACCGGGCCGCCCCCGGCTCGGCGAGACGCTGGCCGGCACCGGCTGGGCGATGCGGCCCGGCGGCAAGGGCGGCAACCAGGCGGTCGCGGCGTCGCGCCACGGG
>CAXTVL010000420.1:0-3059 GCA_964247515.1 uncultured Acetobacteraceae bacterium
GCGGGCGGGGCCGCCGGCGCGCGCGCGCGCCCCCCCCCCCCCCCCCCCCCCCCCCCCCCCCCCCCCCCCGACCCTGGAGCGGGTGCGGGCACTGGGCCGCGCGGTCGGCGAGTGGGCGCGGGCACGCCCCGAGCGGATCCTGGTGATCGGCTCGGGCGGCCTGTCGCACGACCCGCCGCTGCCGTCCGTCGCGACCGCGACCGGCGCCGTCGCCAAGCGGCTGCGCGAGGGCGGCCCGATGAGCCACGCCGACCGGCTGGCGCGCCAGACCCGCGTGCTGGGCGGCAGCGTCGCCTTCTCGGCCGGCACCTCGGCCATGCGGCCGCTCAACCCGGACTGGGACCGCCGCTTCCTGGACGAAGTCGCCGCCGGCAACCTCGCGGCGCTCGACGGGCAGGACGACGCGGCGATCACCGCCACCGCCGGCTGCGGCGCGCACGAGCTGCGCTGCTGGATCGCGGCTCTCAGCGCGCTGGCCGGCACCGGCGCCTACACCGCGCGGCCGGTGTTCTACGCGCCGGTCGACGAGTGGATCACCGGCATGGGCGTGCTGACGGCCACGGCGGGCACGCCATGAGCGGCGCAGCCCGTCACGCCTCGGTGTGGTCCGACCTCACTTGCGTCGCGTTCCAGCAGGGCTTCCTCGACGCCGGCGGCATCCGCACCCGTTACCTGTCCGCGGGCTCGCCGGACCGGCCGCTGCTGCTGCTGCTGCACGGCACCGGCGGCCATGCCGAGGCCTACACGCGCAACCTCGCCGCCCACGGCGAGCATTTCTGGACCGTCGCCATCGACCTGATCGGTCACGGCTGGAGCGACAAGCCGGACGGCGCGTACGAGATCGCCGACTACGCGCGCCACGTGCTCGCCGTGCTCGACACGCTCGGGCGCCGCTCGGCGCACGTCTCCGGCGAGAGCCTGGGCGGCTGGGTCGCGACCCATCTCGCGGTGCATCACCCCGAACGGGTCGAGCGCGTCGTGCTCAACACCGCCGGCGGCTGGACCGCGCATCCCGAGGTCATGGCGCGTCTCAAAACGCTGTCCAACGCCGCGGCCGCCGACCCGAGCTGGGAGCATGTGCGCGCCCGGCTCGAGTTCCTGATGCACGACAAGTCGAAGGTGTCCGACGACCTGATCGAGACGCGCCGCGCGATCTACGCCCAGCCCGGCTTCGCCGCCGCGATGCGGCGGATCATGTGCCTGCAGGAGATGGACGTCCGAAGGCGCAACATGATCACCGAGCCGCAGTACCGCTCGATCAAGGCGCCGGCGCTCGTGGTCTGGACCTCGCACGATCCGACGGCGACGCCGGAGGAGGGGCGGCAGATCGCCGACATGATCCCGGGCGCCCAGTACGTCGTGCTGAACGAGTGCGGGCACTGGCCGCAGTTCGAGGCGGCCGAACAGTTCAACCGACTGCATCTGGCGTTCCTGAGGGGCGAGGCTCCGCCCGGCTGACGAAATCCGTCTCGCAGGCCCAACCGGAACGGGAAATCTGTAGTGAACCACGAACAAATCGCCGAACGCCTGCGCAGCGCCTACCGGGCCGGCCCGGTGGCGCCGCTGCGCGACGGCCTCGAGCCCACCGACATCGCCGGCGCCTACGCGGTGCAGAGCATCAACACCCGCCACTGGCAGGCCCAGGGCCGGCGCCGCGTGGGCAGCAAGATCGGCCTGACCGCGACCGCGGTGCAACGCCAGCTCGGCGTCGACCGGCCGGATTTCGGCGTGCTGTTCGCGGACATGGCGGTGGCCGACGGCGGCGGCCTGCCGGCCACGCTGTTGCAGCCACGGGTCGAGGCCGAAATCGCGCTGGTGATGGCGAGCGACCTCGACGAGCCGCAGGCGAGCCTGCACGACGTCATGGCCGCGACGGCCTACGTGCTGCCGGCGATCGAGATCGTCGACAGCCGGATCGCCGACTGGGCGATCAGCTTCGCCGACACCGTCGCCGACAACGCCTCCTCCGGCGCGTTCGTGCTCGGCTGCGAGCCGAAGCCGCTTGGCCAGCTCGACCTGCGCACCTGTGGGATGGTACTCGAAGTGGACGGCGCCGTGACCTCGGTGGGCGCCGGCGCCGCCTGTCTCGGGCACCCGCTGGCCGCCGCCGCGTGGCTGGCCCGCACGCTGTCCGAGTTCGGCACGCCGCTGCGCGCGCGCGACATCGTGCTGACCGGGGCACTGGGGCCGATGACGCCGATCCAGCCGGGTTCGTCGGTCCGGGCCACGATCGGCGGCCTCGGCGGCTGCGGCTTCCGGTACGGGTGATGGCGCGCGCGGCTGATGGCGAGCGGGGCACGCGGGTCGGCGTCGCCGGGCTGGGCCGCATGGGCGCGGTGTACACGCGCCGCCTGCTCGATCAGGGCGTCTCGGTCGGGGTCTGGAACCGCAGCCCCGCCAAGGCTCACGCGCTGCGCGCGGACGGTGCCGTCGCCCACGACTCGCCACGGCGGCTGGCGGAGGCAAGCGACGTGCTGCTGGTCTCGCTCGCCGACGAGGCGGCGGCGGAGACCGTCTACGCCGGCGCGGCCGGCCTGTTGTCGGCGCCGCTCGACGGCAAAATCGTGGTCGAGACGAGCACCCTGCGGCCCGGCTTCGTCCGGCGCATGGCGGACGGCGTGCGGGCGGCGGGCGGCGGGTTCGTGGACGCGCCGGTGCTCGGCACCGTCGGGCCGGCGCGCGAGGGACGGATCGTCGTCGTCGCCGGCGGCGAACCCGCCATCGTCGACCGCGCGACACCGACGCTGTCGCTGCTGGCCCGACGGATCGTGCGCATAGGTCCGGTGGGCGCCGGGGCGGCGATGAAGCTGGTGGTCAACATGCAGCTCGCGGCCTACTGGCAGCTCCTCGGCGAGAGTCTGTCGCTCGGCCAGCGCAGCGGCCTAGACCTCGCCGCGATGCTGGACGTGCTGGCCGAGAGCGCCATCGCGACACCGGCGCTGGCGGCCAAGCGGCCGGCGCTGCTGGGCGAGGCGGCCGAAATCGCCTTCACCATCGCCGGCGTGCGCAAGGACCTGTCCTACGCGGTCTCGGCGGCGGAGGACGCGGGCGCCCGCAGC
>CAXTVL010000421.1:0-3037 GCA_964247515.1 uncultured Acetobacteraceae bacterium
CGCTGCCCGCCGTGCCCCGGGCTTAACCCGGGCCGCCGCGATCCGGGCCGCGTGATCGTTGGGAGGGCCGTGCGTGAGCCGGCTGCGCTGCACGGCGGCGATCTTGTCCACCAGCGCCTCCTGCACCGACCGATGGACGATGACGCGCGAGCCCGCGTGGCACGTCTCGCCCTGATTGTAGAAGATGCCCCAGGCGATGCCCGAGGCGGCGGCGTCGAGATCGGCGTCCGGCATCACCACATGCGGGCTCTTGCCGCCGCATTCGAGCGCGACGCGCTTGAGGTTGCTGGCGCCGGCATAGCCCATCATCAGCTTGCCGACCTCGGTCGACCCCGTGAAGCTCACCATGTCGACGTCGTCGTGCAGGGCCAGCGGGCGGCCGACGGCCTCGCCGAACCCCGGCAGCACGTTGAGCACCCCGTCCGGCAGGCCCGCCTCGGCGGCCCGCGCCGCGCGGCGGATGGCGGAGAGCGCGGATTGTTCGGCCGGCGTCAGCCCGACGGAATTGCCCGCCCCCCGCGCCGGGCCGCGCGTCCAGCGCCGCGACGCGGGCCGGGTCGCCGGCGTCGAAGCGGCGACGCGCCAGCACCGCCTCCATCGCCGCGAAATCGGTGGCCGCGGCGCGCGCGTAGTCGATCGACATCAGCGCCTGGTCGAACGTCTCGACCACCAGGTCGCCGCTGAGCCGGACGCCATGCACGGCGTAGAGGCCGAGTGCCGCGGTGATGGCGCTCATCGCCAGCAGCGCCAGCAGGATCTTGCGCCGGATGGTCAGCAAGGTGCCGGAGGCCGGCGCCGCCAAGACGCGGCTGATCGAGGCAAGGACCGTCATGGGCGCAATCCTCAACGACAGCCGTTAAGGATGGCCTAAGCCTGTGGCGTAACCCTCCGTTTACCTTTCCGCCGCCATCGTCCGTCCCGCAACAATGGCGCCGATACATGCGGGTAAAAACCTTAGGATGTGTTGTAGTGTGTGTGGCCGTCTGCGCGGCCGTGGCCTGGCCCGCCCGGGCCGAAGCGCCGGACATCCCGCCATCGCCGGTGCCGACCTTCGACAGCGGCCGCCTGCTGGCGACCTCCGGCGTCACCCAGGTCGAGGGGGCCGGCGGCGGCGGCGTGGTGCCCTGGGCGTTGATCACCGGCTACGGCAGCGCCGACGCCATCGGCGCCAACGCGCACGGCACCGTCGTGCGCGTGCCGAACTACACGCTGTACGCGAGCGGCGCGGCAATCGGCATCCACGACCGGCTGGAGCTGTCGTACACCCACCAGTGGTTCGACACCGGCGGGACCGGCCGGGCGCTGGGCCTGGGCGACGGCTTCACCTTCCAGCAGGACGTGTTCGGCGCCAAGGTGCGTCTGTTCGGGCACGCGGTCTACGACCAGGACACCTGGCTGCCGCAGGTCTCGGCCGGGATCCAGTACAAGGTCGAGGACCACGCCCAGATCCTGCGCGCGGTCGGCGCCCGCGACGCGCAGGGGGCGGATTTCTACCTCGCGGCGACCAAGCTGTTCCTGGCGCAGAGCCTGCTGGTCAACGCCACGGTGCGGTTCACCCGCGCCAACCAGACCGGCCTGCTGGGCTTCGGCGGCGACCGCAGCAATGCCTACCACCCGCAGTTCGAGGGCTCGGTCGCCTACCTGCTCGACCGCCACGTGGCGGTCGGCGCCGACTACCGCACCAAGCCCGACAACCTCCGCTTCGCGCACGAGAGCGACTGGTTCGACGTGTTCGTGGCCGGCTTCCTGACCAAGAACGTGTCCGCGACCCTGGCCTTTGCCGGGCTCGGCAGCATCGCCACCAAGAAGGATCAGAACGGTGTCTACTTCTCGCTCCAAGTCGGTTTCTGACGGCCGTATCCTGGCCGCCGCCATGGCGGTGGCGCTGTGCGCGGCCGCTCCGGCGCGCGCCGACACCGTCTACGACGCGCTGGGCGGCGGTCCCGGCATCGCCTGCATCGTCGACGGCCTGTTCGACCGCAACCTCGCCGACCCGCGCATCAAGGAGAAGTTCGGCGACATCAACATCGACCGCCTGAAGCAACGCATCGCGGCGCATTTCTGCACCGTGAGCGGCGGCCCGTGCCAGTTCAAGGGCGTGTCGATGAAGGGCGCGCACGGCTACCTGCAACTGCACCAGTACCATTTCGACGCGCTGGTCGAGAACCTGCAGGCGGCGATGGACCAGTGCCGGGTCGGCTTCCACTCGCAGAACCGCTTCCTGGCGCTGCTGGCGCCGATGGAACGCGACGTGGTTTCGCAATGAGGCGCCTCGCGGGCACGGCGCTGTTCGTGGCGCTGACCGCCGGCGCCGCCACGACGACGTTCGCGCTGGGCGCCGGGCTGCGCGAAGCACGGCAGAAGGACCGCCGCTTCGAGCCGCGCGCGCTGGAGGTCCAGGCCGGCGACGTGGTGCGCATCGTCAACGACGACGGCGAGCTGCTGCACCACGCCTACGTGAAGTCGGACAGCTTCAGCTTCGATTCCGGCGAGCAGGAGCCCGGCAGCGCCACCGACATCCGCTTCACGGTGCCGGGCAGCTTCGTCGTGCTGTGCGGCATCCACCCGAAGATGCACATGAGCGTGGTGGTGCGGTGACACGGGGCGCATGACGAACATAACAAGAACATCCTGGCCGCGCGGCCCGGCCCGGGCCATCCTGCGGCCATGTCCGCCTACGCCGAGCTCCAGGTCGCCACCAACTACTCGTTCCTGCGCGGGGCGAGCCATGTCGAGGAGCTGTTCGCGCAGGCCGACGCCATGGGCCTCGCGGCGCTGGGCGTCACCGACCGCAACTCGCTGGCCGGGATCGCCCGCGCCCACCAGCGCGCCGCCGAGACACGGGTGCGCCTCGTGGTCGGCTGCCGGCTCGACCTCACCGACGGCAGCTCGGTGCTGGTCTACCCCACCGACCGCCCGGCCTATTCGCGGCTGTGCCAACTGCTCACGCGGGGCCACGCACGCGCCGATCCCGAGGCCGCCGGCAAGCCGCAGTGCCGGATCGCCTGGGACGACCTCGCGCGGTCGGGCGACGGCC
>CAXTVL010000422.1:0-586 GCA_964247515.1 uncultured Acetobacteraceae bacterium
GGTCTATGCCGCCGCCGACCAGGACGGTCGCGGCGGCCATCGCCATGGCACCGGCGGCCAGCAGCTCGAACGCCAGGGCCGCGCCGAAACCCGCGCCGGGCCAAGCCAGCCGGATCGCCCCGAGCAGCAATGCCAGCGCCAGCGCCGTCCACCACGCAGGGCGGAGCAGCGCGCGCGACCAGGATACCGGCGCGCCGACCGCAACGCGATTGGGCGCGCCGACCCCGGAGGCCGGCAACGCCGGGTTACGCGACAACCGGGTCTCCCGCGAGGTGGCGCGCAAGCTCGTCGGGGCTGGTGTCGGCCACGGCCCGCTCGGCGACCTTGCGGCCGCGCCGCAGCACCATCACGCGGTCGCACACCGCGAACAGCTCGCCGACCGCCTGGCTCGCCAGCAACACGCCGACCCCGGCGTCACGCAAGATGCGGATCATGTCGAGCGTGTGCGCCGCCTCGCGGGCACCGGCAATGGCGCTGGGCTCGTCGAACACCACGATCTTGGCCCGCGCCAGCCGGGTGCGCGCCACCGCCACGGCACGGCGCTGCCCGCCCGACAGCTCGCGCGCGAGGCTGCGCGGAGCAGCGT
>CAXTVL010000422.1:596-3036 GCA_964247515.1 uncultured Acetobacteraceae bacterium
GCTGGGGCGGCGCGGCGGGCGGCGCCCCGGCGGGCGGCGCCGGCGTTCATGGCGCGGTGGTCGAGTGCCCCGAACGGACCGATGCGCCACCGCAGCTCACGGCCCAGGAACAGGTTGGCGCTGGCGCTCAAGCTGCCGCACAGGCCCGGATCGCGCGGCACCACCGCGACGCCGCATCGGCTCGCGTCGGACGCGTGCGCGAAGCGTTGCTGTTCGCCGTCGACGACGATCATGCCGGAACTGTGCGCGACCTCGCCGGCGACCAGTT
Source organism: uncultured Acetobacteraceae bacterium (assembly GCA_964247515.1). Lineage (GTDB taxonomy): Bacteria > Pseudomonadota > Alphaproteobacteria > Acetobacterales > Acetobacteraceae > CAVRQM01. The sequence goes on from CAXTVL010000422.1 coordinate 865, forward strand.
TGACCAGCGTCGACACCCCGGCGCCGGGGCCGCCGGTGACGCCGATCACCTCGCCGTGGTGCAGGTTGAGGCTGATGTCCGACAGGGCGCGGAGCGCCCCGAAGGTCTTGGACACATTGACGAGCTGCAACACCGCCACGGACGCCTCGGACCCCCTCGCGCCGCGCGGTTCGCCGTGCGGTCTAGCGAGTACGGATAACGGCAGTCCGCAAGGCGGTCAAATCGGCGGCGGAGGGCCGTTCAGGCGTCACGCACCAGGAAGTAGCCGGCGCCGCGCACCGCCTGGATCAGCCGCCCGTTGCTGTCCGCCTCGGACAGCTTGCGGCGCAGGTGGAACACCAGCTGGTCGATGCTGCGGTCCTCGGCGCGCCAGGGCCGGCGCAACGCGTGCTCGCAGAGCGTGCCGCGCGACACCGGCTGGCCGTTCGCCTCCAGCAGCATCTGCAACACCACGAACTCGGCGCCCGTGACCGCCACGGTGCGGCCGTGCTCGGCGGTGACGGAGTGGGCGCGGGTGTCGACCCGGTATGGCCCCACCATGTAAGTGACCGGAGCGCTCGCCTCCGCCGCGGCCTCCGGCGCGCGGCGCTGCGCGCGGCGGTGCACGGCGCGGATGCGCGCCACCAGCTCGCGCATCTGCGGCGGCTTGGCCACGTAGTCGTCGGCGCCGAGTTCGAGCCCGACCACGCGCTCGCCCTCCTCGGCGTGGCCGGAGACGACGATGATGCCGCAATCCTGCTGCGTGGTCAGCCAGCGGATCAGCGTCACCCCGCTGGTGTCCGGCAGCTCCAAATCCACCAGCACCACGTCGGGGAGGAAGGACTTCTTCAGTTCGTAGGCACGCGCCCCGGTCTGTGCCCACTCCGTGCGGATCCCGGAACGCTCGAGGAACCGCTGGATGGTCTCGCCGACCGGCTGGTTGTCCTCGATGATCAGGACGCGCGGGTTGATCGGGATCGCAAGCTGTTCAGGTTGCGGGTCCGCCAATCGCGTGGCTGCGTCGTCCATGGCCGGCCTCCCCATGAATGCAAATCTTAATCAGTCCATACTCTGTTCCTCCGCGACAATGTGTCTAGTGTCGAAACGACAACAGACGCAAAGTTGCCGGATTATTAACAGAATTTATAATCTTGAGATTTAACAAAATCGTTTCAGCCGCTGTCAAGCATCACTTGAACGAAGAATTCATTGTCGCTTGCCATCGCTTGGCGCCGACTCGTTCCCGGCCCTGCCGTCGGCCCGGTGCCCGGCCGGTCGAGCGGAGCCTTGCACCGGGACCCGGCGCTGCTCCATATGGGTTCGTTTCGATAGTAACCCATTCTGTTTTGGAGTCGGCCATGGGGCCACCATCCCACCTTCGCCGCGGATCGTGGCCCGACCGCCTGGGCGCGCCGCCAGCCTGGCGTCCGTGGCGGTAACGGCGGCGCGGATGCCCGAAACGGGTGAGCCGCCGCGCCAGCCGGCACCGGGGGCCGGGCTGGAACAGCTCACCGGCGGCATCGCGCACGACATCAACAACCTGCTGACCATCGTGCTCGGCAATTTCGAGATGCTGGCGTTGCAGGCCGAGGACAGCGACCCGCCGCGGCCGGCCGACCTCGCGTTGATCCGCGCCGGCCTGGGGGCCGCACAGAGTGCCAGCGCGCTGATGCGCCGCCTGCTGGCGTTCTCCCGCCGGCAAGGACTGTCGCCGCTTCCGGTCGACCTCGCGGGCGTGCTGCGCGAGTTCGAGCCGCTGCTGCGGCAGGCGCTGGGCCATGCCATCACGCCGCGGGTCGAATGCGCGACGGGGCTGTGGCCGGTGTTGGCCGACCGCCCGGCGCTCGAGAGCGTGCTGCTGAACCTGGCGCTCAACAGCCGCGATGCGATGCCGCAGGGCGGCGCCTTCACCCTCGGCGCCGCCAACCAGGTGGTCGGGTCCGGGCAGCGCGCGGCGCTGGGCCTGGAGCGCGCGGGCGATTACGTGGCCGTCGTCGCGAGCGACAGCGGGCAGGGCATGTCGCCCGAGCTGCTGGCACGCGTCTTCGAGCCATTCTTCACGACCAAGCCGCAAGGTGCCGGCACGGGGCTAGGCCTGGCGATGGCGCACGGGTTCGCCACCCAGTCCGGGGGTGCCATCTCGGCCGCGAGCGGCCCGGGGCAGGGGACCGTCGTGACCTTGTGGCTGCCGCG
>CAXTVL010000423.1:0-3027 GCA_964247515.1 uncultured Acetobacteraceae bacterium
TGAATTCCTTAGACATATTGAACCGGACACCAGTGGGCTTGACCCGGCCATCCACGCGATGCCGGCGGCACAGGTCGCCCCAAGGATCGTGCCCAAGTCTGACCAGCCTGAGGGGCGGCACCGCGTGGGTGCGCGGGTCAAGCCCGCGCATGACGAGTTCGGGGGAAAGTCACGGGAACCGGACACCAATGGGCCAAGCCCGGCCATGACGTAGTTTATTGTGCTTGTTGATTTTGATGAACCGAGAACGACCCGTCGCGGTCATGCTAGCGCGCGAACACGCTCTCGGTCCGCTCCGGGTAGACCTGCTCCCAGCCGCCGCCCAGCGACTTGTAGATCTGCACCAGGTCGGTCGCCTGCGTGGTCAGGCTGGCGTTGAGCTGCTGCTGCGCCGCGAGCAGGTTGCGCTCGGCGTCGAGCACGTTGAGGAACAGCTCCAGCCCCTGCGTGTACTGGTCGCGCGCCAGGCCGAGCGCCCGCTGGTTCTGCCGTACCGCCGCCTCCAGCGCCGCGCGCTTGTTCTGCTCGGACAGGTAGTTGGTCAGCGCGTTGTTGACGTCGTGCAACGCCCCCAGGATGGTGCGCTGGTAGGCGATCGCCGCTTCCCGCTGCTGCCCCCGGCGCAGCTCCAGCGTGCGCCGCAGCCGGCCGCCCTGGAAGATCGGCAGCGTGACGCTGGGACCCAGCGAGTAGGTGTCGGAGTTGAGGTTGAACGTCCGCTTGAGCTGGATCGCCTGCAACGCCACGCTGCCCGAGATGGTGAAGCGCGGGTAGAAGTCGGCCACGGCGACACCGACATCGGCGGTGGCGGCGTGCAGTTGCGCCTCGGCTTGGCGGATGTCGGGGCGGCGGCGGGCCAGCTCGCCGGGCAGGCCCAGCGGCACCCGGGGTGGGGCGATCGGGATCGGCTTGGGCTGCCGCAGCTCGGCGTTGAGCGCGTCCGGCGGCTGGCCCAGCAGCAGGGCGATGGCGTTGGTGAGCGTGATCTCCTGCGCCTGCAGGTCGGGCAGTTGGCTCTGCGTGGTGGCGACCTGGGCCGCCGCGTTGGCGACGTCGACCTCGCTGCCGAGCCCGCCTCGCGCCCGCATCCGGGTCAGTTCCAGGCTGCGCTGGGCGGTCACGAGGTTGTCGCGGGTGATCTGGATGTTGCGCTGCGTGCCGCGCAACTGGATGTAGTCGCGCGCCAGCTCGGCCAGCGAGGTCAGCAGCGTGTTGCGCTGCGACTCGGCGCTGGCCTGCAGTTGCGCCTGCGAGCCTTCGACCGCGCGCCGCACCCGGCCCCAGAAATCGACCTCCCAGGAGGCGTCGAAGCCCACCTGGTAGAGGTCGAACGGCGCCGTCAGGCTGGCGCCGGGAGTGGTGTTGGGCAGGCCGCCGACCCTGCCGCCCAGCCCGTTCGAGGTGGTCCCCGACAGGCTGGAGCCGCTGCTGCCGCTGCCGCCGAACAGGCCGATGACGCCGTTCTTGCTCTCCTGCTCGCGGGTGTAGGAGCCGTTGGCGTTGAGCTGCGGGAACAGGTCGGCGCGCGACACGCCGAGCGAGGCGCGGCTCTCGGCCAGCCGCACCACCGCGGTGCGCACGTCGAAGTTGCCGCCGGCGACGCGCTGCTCGAGCGAGGTCAGCTCCGGGTCGCGGAACACCGCCCACCAGTTCGGGTCGATCGGCTCGGCCGTCGGCTGGCTGACCAGCGCCCGCTTCGGCACCGCCGGCTGCCGGTTGCCGAACCACGAGGCGGGCGACCAGGACGGCGCCGGCCGCTGGTAGTCCGGCCCCACGGCGCAACCGGCCACCGCCAACATCACCAGGCTGGCCGCCGCGCGCCGTGTGATCTCGGGCATGTCCAACGCTCCGCTCCTTGTGTCGCGGCGCTGTCGCCGTTGATCTGTTCAGGTCGGGCATGATCTGCCATGGACGAACCGCCGCCACAACAAAAAGGCCCCGCATGACGGTCATCAGCGACGTGCTCGAAAGGCTGGACGCGAACGCCGACGCGGCGCAGGCGCGCTGGCTCGACTGGCTGCGCATCCCGAGCGTGAGCGCCCAGCCGGACCACGCGGCCGATTGCCGCCGCGCCGCCGAGTTCGCCCGCGACGAGCTGGCGAGCCTCGGCTTCCGGGCGACGCTGCGCGAGACGCCGGGGCATCCCGTGGTGGTGGCGCACCATCCCGGGCCAGATGCGGCAGGCGGGGGCGGCGACGTGCCGCACTTGCTCTATTACGGCCATTACGACGTGCAGCCGGCGGAGCCGCTGGAGCTGTGGACCAGCCCGCCGTTCGAGCCGAGCGTGGTCGAAGGGCCGCACGGCCCGCGCGTGGTGGCGCGCGGCGCCGTCGACGACAAGGGCCAGGTCGCGATGTGGCTGGCGGCGTTCCGCGCCTGGCACGAGCGGACCGGGACCATGCCGGTGCGGATCACCGCCATCATCGAGGGCGAGGAGGAGGTCAGCAGCGTCAACCTGGAGGCGTTCCTGGCCGAGAACGCCGCCGAGCTGCGCGCCGACGCCGCCATCGTCAGCGACACCGGCATGTGGGACATCGACACGCCGGCGATCTGCACCAGCCTGCGCGGCATCGTCTACATGCAGGTCGACCTGCAGGCGGCCGAGCGCGACCTGCACTCCGGCATGTTCGGCGGCTCCGCGCTCAACCCGATCAACGCGCTGACCCATGCCCTCGGCCAGTTGCACGACGAGCAGGGGCGGGTGCGGCTCGACGGGTTCTACGACGGCGTGGCCGAGGTGGACCCCGCGCGCCAGGCGCAATGGGCGGCGCTCGGCTTCGACGAGGCGGCGTTCCTGGGCGGCATCGGCCTGTCGGTGCCGGCGGGCGAACGGGGGCGCGGCGGGCTGGAGCGGCTCTGGGCGCGGCCCACCGCCGACATCAACGGCATCTGGGGCGGCTACGCCGGCGAGGGCAGCAAGACGGTGATCGCGGCCCGGGCCGGGGCCAAGGTGAGCTTCCGGCTGGTGCCGGGGCAGGACCCGGAGGCGGTCGCCGAGGCGTTCCGCCGGTTCATGCGGGCGCGGGT
>CAXTVL010000424.1:0-2999 GCA_964247515.1 uncultured Acetobacteraceae bacterium
GCGTGGCCCCGACCGCGCCAGACGCGTGGGCCGCGATCCCGTTCGACGAGGCCGGCTACCTGGCCGAAATCGGCGCCGCCGGGCCGGGCGGCGAGGACGGGCTGCCGCTGCTGGCGCGGCAGTGGAGCGAGCCGACCTTGGAGCCGAACGGGATGTGGGGCGGCTACACGGGTTCCGGCAGCAAGACGGTGATCCCGGCCGAGGCGCACCTGAAGCTGTCCTGCCGCCTGGTGCCGGGGCAACGTCCCGCGCAAATCCAGCGGGCGGTGGCGGCGCATCTGCGGGCGCATTGCCCGCCCGCCTTCCGGCTCGACGTCTCGCTGCCCGACCATTTGGCCGAGCCGTACGCGATCCGTCCCGACCATCCGGGCCTCGCCGTCAGCGAGGACGTGCTGGCCGAGGTGCTGGGCCGCCGCCCGATCCGGGTCGGCATGGGGGCGACGATCCCGGTCGCCGAGGTGTTCCAGCGGGTGCTTGGCCTCGACACGGTGTTCTTCTCGTTCTCGACCACCGACGAGGACTACCACGCGCCGAACGAGTTCTTCCGCCTGTCCAGCCTGCGCGCCGGGTTGCGCGCCTGGGTGCGCTGCTGGGAGCGGCTGGGCCTGCTCGGCGCCGATCCGGCGCAGCCCGACCTTCGTAACAAATCTTGATTGTGCGTTGCACAAATTACATTTGTATTGTCGTTGATACGAGAGCATCTTGTGATCTCAGCAAAGCGGTCGAGAGGCCGCGCTCGTTCCAGGAGACCTCTGATGCGTCACGCTTCTTCAACCATGGGCCGGGCGGCCGGCGCGGCGTCCGACAGCCGGCTCGGCGCCCTGTTCGCCCGTGTCCGCGACGCCATGCAGCGCCGCGCCGCCGAGCGCGCGCAGCGCCGGCAGTTGATGCGCGAATTGTCCTCGATGAGCGACCGCGACTTGGCCGAGCTGGGCCTCGGCCGGGGCGACATCGACCGCGTGGCGGCCGGCCTCACGGTGCACTGATCCCGACACGGCCGGCCCGGCGGCGCACGCGGGCCCGACCGTGCCGCGCGCCACCACCGTCTGCCAGACGCACAGCAGCGGCGTCACCACCAGCTCCATCGCCAGGCCGAACAGCATCGCCCCACCGGGCGATCCGATTGCCAGCGCGGCATACAGCCGTGCGAGGCCACCGATCACGACCAGCGACGTGAGCAGGCGGAATCGTCCGGTGTGCCGCTCGATGCGCGGGACGCTGGACGCGAACACCAGCCCGATGCCGAGCAGCAACCCCGACAGGTATCGCACGTGACTGTCGGCCGCGGCCGGCGCATGTGGGTCGCCGAACGCGGCGGCACCCCATATCACCCCGGCGCCGCCCGCCAGCAGCGGCACCACGCACGCCAACCCCACGGCGACCTGCAACAAGCGCCGCTGTCGCGCCTGCGTCATGACGGGTGCTCGTCTCCTGAATTCGACTGGCCGTGCCTATACGGTTTAAAGGATTTTTAGAGTTTGAACGACAAAGTTTGCGGGTTTCGGGTCGAGCGACCTTCCGCCACATAGTTTTGCGCGATCTCCAAATTAGATACTCCTCTAGCTTGGAATGGCCGAGCATAGGCCCGAAAATCCACAGTTTCTTGACGAGATATGGGCGTCTTTTGTGGTTGCTTTACATTTCCAGTATCGGTACGAGACACCTGTGACGCAATAGTTTGCCTGCTGATGTTTGGGTGTTCACTTGCAATCGCGCTAGTAATTTGTGTATCTGACATCCTATCGCCCGAGGTGATTTTCTGATTAATCCACTCATGGATTTGATTGATTTGTGTGGGGCGATCTCGGTTTACGTTCCTTCGGCCAATGCCGTTTGCCTCCAACGTCATTTGGACCGTTATACGGCTGAGGTCCGGACGCTCGGCCATTATGTCGCTAATGATCTTTTTCTGCGTGACTTGATGGTCATTGGCCACCGCGGCGCGGCCCAGCTTTGTAATCTGTTCCACTGGGTTTTGTGGCGGAGGCGACGCCGGGCCTGATGGGCCCGGAGCTCCGGGATCCTGGTACGGGCTGAGCGGTGTGGCGGGCGATCCGGGCCCGGCGCCTGACGCGCCCGCCTCCGGCGAGGTCGTCAAGCGCGGCCGTTGCGTCTCCTCGGCCGGCCGCTCCAGCGGGTCTGCCGGGCGCTTGCCCTGGCGCACCGATCCGCTGGCCGGCGGCTGCGCGCCTTCTTCGGTCGCCGACCCGAGCACGCGGTGGGCGAGGTCGGGTTCCATGTTCTGGCGTCCGACGCTGTACTGCGCCACCTGCTGCAACTTCCCACTATCCGGGTGCGGCTGGCGCAGCGTCAGATTCGCCGTGTTCTCCCCGGTCTTCTCGAACGCGTTGTAGACCGGCGGCGCGATCCCCGGCGTGGGCCCGAAATGCGTCGTGTCGCCGATCCTCGGCGGGTGTTGCCCCGGGTCGAGGAAGCGCTGCCAGTCAGCGCTGGTCTCGTTGACCGGCGCCTGCGGCCCGACCTGGCCCAACGACAGCGCCGCCGGCTGGGGCGGGGATCGATCGACGGGGCTGATGGCCATGCTCGCGTCCTTTGCTGCGGGTCGTGCGCCGATGCGCCGATCCGGGTCACGATACTGGCCCGACCTGACCGCAACCTGACCCGGCCGCCCCGGCCTAACCGCGTGGCGCCGCCGCGCGCTGCAAGCGGTCGTTGACCGCCACGCCGAGCGCCGCGTCCGGCACCGGCATCACGGCGATGCCGCGCCAGCGTCCGTCGTCCAACGCGCGCAAGCCCTCGAACAGCCGCGCCGCCGCCTCGGCCACGTCGCCCGCCTCGCTCAACTGGAACACCGCGCCGGCGCCCGGCAGCGGCGGCCCGAACGCCAGCAGCGCTTCGTCCGCCGCCACCGTCGCCGCCTCCAGCCGCACCGGCCGCGAGGGCGCGTAATGCGGCACCAGCAGTCCGGGCGAGCGCAGGCCGCGCGCCGCCTCGGCGGCGGCCGGACTTATGGCGGGCGGGGCGCTCGCGCAGCCGAC
>CAXTVL010000425.1:0-2982 GCA_964247515.1 uncultured Acetobacteraceae bacterium
AGCGCGCCGCCTACGACCGCGCCGAGCGGGAGGGCATCGTCTGGCTGCGCTCGCTCGGGGCCGACGTCACGGTGGCGCACGTGTCGGAGCTGATCCCGCGGCTCAAGCAGGTCTGCAACGCCTGCCCGCGCACCGGCGCCTCGGCTAAGGCCGACGACCTGCTGGCCCGTGTGGCGCGGGTGGTTGCTTGCGGCGAGAAGGCGCTGGTGTTCAGCCAGTTCGTGGCCGAGCCGTTCGGGGTAGCGATGCTGGCGCGCCGGATGGCGCCGTGGCGCCCGGTGCTGCTGGCCGGGGGCACGGAGGCGGCAGCGCGCGAGGCGGCGGTGGCGAGGTTCCAGCGCGACCCCCATCGTGCGGTGATGGTGCTGTCGCTGCGCGCCGGCGGCATCGGGCTCAACCTCACCGCGGCATCGGCGGTGTTCCATTTCGACCGCTGGTGGAACCCCGCCGTCGAGGCGCAGGCCGAGGACCGCGCCCACCGCATCGGCCAGATCCGGCCGGTGAGCACCGTGGCCTATCTCTGCGCCGACACCGTCGAACAGCGCATCGCGGCGATTCTGGCGGAGAAGCGGGAGCTGTTCGCCGACCTCATCGACGGCATGCCAGTCGCGGCCCTGGGCCGGCTCGGCCTGCGCACGCTGCTGCGGGCCATGGGAGCCAGAGACAATACGCTGTAGAACGAGTTTTGCACGCAGCCGGTCCAGCAGCCCTCGCGCGCGCGATACCAAAGTGTCTCAGCACGACGATGACATCCCATTCAGAGGCCATTTCGGTCCTTGCGTCCGCGGCTGGCCTCGTGCGCATACCACGAATGGGTCGATTGCCGGGAAAAGAACATTCTTGACGCTGCCTGCCGTAGCGGTTCGGATGTCCGCTTGCAGTCAAGGAACCATCCATGACCCGATCAGCCAAAACTCCGCTTGATGGGTCGCTGCGCCGCCGGACCGTGATGCTAGGAAGTGCCGCGGCGGCCATCGCCGGGCTGGGCGGCATCGCTCCCCTCGCCGCGGCTGCGGTCGACGCCCCGAAGCGTGGCGGCACGCTGATCATGGCACGCAACAGCGACATCGTCTCGTTCGAGCCTGTTGTCCCGTCCGACAACATGTCGATCTGGGCGAAGCTGCTGATCTTCCAGATGCTGGCACGCACATCGCCCTCCGGGAATTCGGTCGAGCCGGATCTGGCGGAGAAGTGGGACGTCTCTCCGGACAAGCGAACCTACACGTTCCACCTGCGCCCGAACGCCGCCTTCTCCGACGGTAGCCCGGTGACGTCCGAGGACGTCGCGTTCTCGTTCGACCGTTGCATCAACGGCAAGGACACGCCCTGGGGCTCGCTCTATCCGAAGCTGACCACCGAGACGCCGGACGCCAGGACGATCGTCTTCAAGCTGCAGACCGATTACGCGCCGTTCCTGGCCGCGGTCTCGCTGCATGGCGCCTGCATCGTGCCGAAAGCCTATTTCAACAAGGTCGGCGTGAAGGTGTTCGGCGAGAAGCCGGTCGGCTCCGGCCCGTTCCATCTGGTGGAGTGGAAGAAGGGCGACAGCCTGACCTTCGACCGCAACCCGCATTTCTGGGACCCGACGCGGCCATACGTGGACCGTGCCGTGCTGTCGATCATCGCGGACGACAACGTGCGGATGCTGAAGCTGCAATCGGGCGACATCGACATCGCGAGCTTCGTGCCGTTCAACCAGATCGATCGCCTGAAGCGAGCGAGCGGGGTCGAGGTTCAGGTGTCGCCCTACGACCGGATCGACTGGCTGCAGTTCAACGACAAGCTGCCGCTGTTCCAAGACGTGAAAATCCGGCAGGCGATGAACTACGCCGTGAACCGAGAGGCGATCGTCAAGGCCGTGCTGTTCGGCTACGGCGAGCCGCCGACCAGCTTCCTGCCCAAGATGTACCTGACCGATCTCGACCAGAAGCCGTATCCCTACGATCTGGCCAAGGCGCGGCAGTTGATGGCCGAGAGTTCGCAGCCGAACGGCTTCGCGGTGACGCTCAAAACGGTGGCCGGCGACATCATCGGCAACCAGGTGGCGCAAATCGTGCAACAGATGCTGCTGCCGCTCAAGATCAAGATGACGATCGAACCGGTCGAGAACGACACCCAAGCGCAGCAAGTGCAGAACGGCGATTACCAGTTCGCCCAGGCCTACATGACCAGCGACATCCTCGACCCGTCCGAACTGGTCGCCTACGCCGCGCAAGGCGACGGCGGCAGCAACGCCGCCTACAGCAGTTACAAGAACCCGAAGGTAGACGCGCTGGCGCGGCAGGGCCTGACCGAAGCTGACGAGGCCAAGCGTCGCGTCATCTACAAGCAGTTGCAGGAACTGGTGTTTGCCGATGCGGCGATGTTGTGGCTGTATTGGACTCCTGCCGTGACCGCGCTGCGCTCCAACGTGCACGGGTTCCAGGTGCTGCCGACCGGCAATTACTGGCTGGAGAACGTCTGGAAGAGCTGAAGCACCCGGCGCCGGCGCATGATCGGCTACATTGCCAAGCGGCTGTTGCTGATGGTGCCGGTGGCGGTCGGCATCACCCTGGCCGTGTTCCTGCTGGTGCGGCTGATCCCGGGCGACCCGGCGCGGGTCGTGCTCGGCATCCATGCCACCCCCGACCTGCTGCTCGCGGTGCGAGCCCGGCTCGGGCTGGACCGCAGCGTCGGCGTGCAATACCTGATCTATGTCCGCCGCCTGCTGCACGGCGATTTCGGCGAATCCTACTTCTTTGGCGAGCCGATCCGCGAGCTGGTGCTGACACGCGCGGTGCCGACCCTGCTCCTGATGGCCTACAGCACTGTGCTGACGCTGCTGTTGGCGGTGCCGACCGGCCTGCTGGCGGCCACCCGGCGCGACCGCGCCGCCGACCATCTCGTCCGCATCGTGGCGACCGTGGGCGTCGGGCTGCCGAGCTACTGGACCGGCTTCGTGCTGATCCTGGCATTCTCCGTGCTGCTGCCGATCTTCCCGGT
>CAXTVL010000426.1:0-2961 GCA_964247515.1 uncultured Acetobacteraceae bacterium
GCGGCGTTGCCGAGGGTCCAGTCGGCGGGGGCGCCGGGCGTGCGGCCCTGGCCGCTGTTGGAGACGATGCTGTTGTCGCCGGCGGCGATGCCGGCGTTCTCCAAGGCGGTCACGGCGCGGACGCCGTCGTCGTAATTGTCGTACATCCGCGTGATGGTGCGCGTTGCCATGCTCTGATCCCCTGTTGCGAGTGTGTTACTGCTGGCCGACCTGGCCCTTGTAGTCGAGCCACGCCTTGACCGGCTTGCCGTCCTTGGTCGCGTCGGCGCGCCAGATGCCGTCATGGTCGAGGGCGATGTTGCTGGCGTCGGTGAAGCCGTTGGCCTGCAGGCGGCTCTGCGCCTCGCCCTTGGTGAAGCTGTTGGCGCCCTTGGCCGGGGTCGCGGCGACGTTGGCGTTGGGCGCCGGTGCCGCCGAACCGGGTGTGCTGAACGCGGCGCCGTTGGCATCGGTGCCGTTGGTCTTGGGCGCGGTGCCGGGGGCGTTCATCTGTCCATCGACCGGCTGCTGCGCCGGCGTGGCGACGCTGGGGGTGGTGACGCCCGGGTTCGCCATGCCGGGAGAGCTCATGTTGTTCGAGGCCGGCGGTGGCGGCGTGGTCTGGGCGGACGCCGCGCCCGCGACCAGTCCGGCCATCGCCGTGGCAGCGAGGGCGCCTTTCAACATGCTGTTCATCGAAGCCATCCTTGTGCAGAGTTCGGTGGCCCCATAACCGCGAAACCACCGTCGGGGTTGCACGCGATGTAGCCGTGCCGCTTCAAAATGAGGCAGGCAATGGAGACCATCGATGCAGCCGGCGAGCGTGGCGCGGCGGCCCAAATCCGACCGAGCGGTGGCCGACGCGGCCGGCGTCATCAGGCCGCGACGGGGTCGCCCGGCACCGCCTCGTCCGGCCTACGACCGATGGCGAGCGCCGCCAGTGCCGCCAGCAGGCAGAGCGTGCCGGCGGCGAAGAACGCCGGCAGGTAGGTGGCCAGCGCGTCGCGCGACCAGCCGGCTCCGAACGCCGCCAGGCCGAGATCGGCCGGGTCGTCGCGCGCCACCAGCAGCACCAGCAGCCCGCTCACCGCGCAGGCCGCCGCCGCCGGCAGCAGCGCCACGCGCCAGCCATGGTGCTGCGCCAGCCATGCGGCGGCGGGCAGGAACACCAGCGATCCGGTGGCGGCGCTGGCGGTGAGCAGGCCCAGCACCAGCCCGCGCCGCGCGCTGAACCAGCGGCTCGCGACGGCCGCCTCCAGCACCATGGCGGTGAGCCCGGTGCCGAAGCCGACCAGCAGCCCCCAGGTCGCCCAGAGCTGCCACGGCGCGGTCATGCGCGTGGCCAGGCCGATGCCGGCGACGATGCACGCCGTCGCGCCGCCCCCCCCGGCGCGGGTGCCATAGCGCGCCCGCAACGCCGCCGCGCACGGGCCCCTCCGCACGCCCGGCCTCCCCATCGCGGCGGCGGTGGACAGCATGGCGAGGAACGTCACCGCGACCATCGCCCAGCCGTAATGGATGCCGCGCCGCGCCAGCATCGGTGCCAGGACATGCGACAGCATCCGTCCCCCCTACGGCAGCGCCGCACCCTCGACCAGCGCGCGTCCGGCCTCGTGCAGCGCGTGGCGCGAGGCGTCGCGCAGGTAGGGCATGTGGCCGCCGGGGATGACCAGCAGCCGCAACCGCCCGGGCGGGTCGATCGGCGGCACCTGGTCGAGGATCAGCCGGCTGCCCAGCCACGGCAGCACCAGATCGGTGGCGCCTTGAACCACCAGCACCCGCAGCTTCGGGTCGAGCGCCAGCGCCTGCTGCATGTCGCCGACCGCTTCCGGCCGCCGGTTGCCGTCGCCATAGTCCCATTGCCGGGACAGGCCGCGATTGATCAACTGGTAGACGCCGTCGTGTGGCGGCGCGCCGAGCCGCGCGTCGAGCAGGCGCACCGCGCCGCCGAGCGGACCCTGCAACCCGTCGAGCAACGCGTCGGGGGCCTCGGTCACGCTCGATTGCGGGAACGGGTCGGCGACGCCGACCGTGGCGTCGTACGGCGAGCCGACCACCCGTTGCGCGCGGCCCGCCTCGCGCAGAAAGGTCTGGGCGTCGATACGCCCGGCATGGCGCCGCACCAGCGTGCGGTCGAGCCCGGTCATCGCCGCCACCCGTTCCGTCATGCGGTCGATCGCGGCAGCGTCGCTCGGGCCACGCAGCAGGTCGGCGAGGTAGTCGCCGGTGGCGTAGCGCAGCACGGTGTCGGCATCGACCGCGCTGCGCCCCTGCTCGCGCGCCGCCGCCGCCAGCGAGGGCAGCAGCGCCACGGTGTCGAACACGTCGAGCGCGTCGCTGTGGCCGAAATCGAGCTTGGGCGAGAGCAGCAGCAGGCCGCGCGGCGCCGCGCCGCTGCTGCCCTGCAGGGCGCGCGCCAGCTTCGGCGCGCGGAACCCGCCATAGCTCTCGCCCAGGATGAACTTCGGCGACGCCTCGCGCCCGTGCAGCGTCACCCACATCCGGATCGCGCCGGCCAGCACGCCGATGTCGCCCTCGACCGAGAGCGCCTGACGCTTGGCGGCCGCGTCCGATGGTAGCGGTGTCACGCCGGTGCCGGGCGGGTCGAGGAACACCAGGTCGGTGAAGTCGAGCCAGGTGTCGGCGTTGGGCAGCAGGTCGGGCGAACTCGACGGCGCGGCGCCGTCCAGCTTCACGCGCCAAGGCCCGGCCGCCCCCAATTGCAGCCACGCGGACGAGGCGCCGGGGCCGCCGTTGACCATGAACGTGACCGGGCGGTTGGCGCCGGCCACGAGATAGGCGGTGCTGCCGACCTGCGCGGCCGCGTTGCCCTGGGCGTCGACCGGGCGCAACGGCTCGATCGCGGCGGTGAAGGCAAGCGCGCCGCCCGGCAACTCCATGTGGAACGTGCCGGGCTTCTCCGCCGCCCGCGCCGGGGCGGCGATCACCGCCGCCAGCAGCCAGGCGGCGGCCAGCCTCATC
>CAXTVL010000427.1:0-332 GCA_964247515.1 uncultured Acetobacteraceae bacterium
CGATGTCGGCCAGCCCGTCATGCGCCACGATCAGCCCGGCATCGGCCGGGAGCAGCGCCTGCGGGAAGTCGGCGTCGACGGCGAAGAACAGCGCGTCGCAGAACGCCCGGTAGTCCGGCCACTTGGCGTCGGCCAGGAAGTCGCGCGGCCCGGACTTCACCTCGATGCAGGCGAAGCAGCCGTCGCCGTCCAGCGCCAGCAGGTCGGCGCGGCGCGAATTGGGCAGCGGCATCTCGTGCAGGGCGCTCCAGCCCAGCGTCAGGCACAGCCGGGCGGCGGCGGGGGGGGGCGCGCCGGGGGGCGGGGGGCCGGGGGGGGGGGGGGACACGCGG
>CAXTVL010000427.1:342-1185 GCA_964247515.1 uncultured Acetobacteraceae bacterium
CATGCTGGTCAGGCAAGCGCATCGACCGCCTGCGCCAGCGCCACGTCGCGCGCCGACAACCCGCCGCAATCGTGGGTGGTGAGCGCGATCTCGACCCGGTTGTAGACGTTGGACCATTCGGGATGGTGGTCCTGGCTCTGCGCCAGCAGCGCGACCCGGGCCATGAAGCCCCAGGCGGCGCTGAAATCGGCGAACTTGAAGCCGCGCCGCAACAGTTCGCCGCTCTCGGCGACCTGCCACAGCGGCAGCGTCGCCGGCAGCGACGCGCGTTCGGCGTCGGTGAGCTTCACGGGTGCGGGCATCGGCGGCGCCTCGTTGCGTGGGGCTGCGGGGGTCGCCACCATGCACCGCGACAGGGGGTACGGCCATGGCCGAGACGATGTTTTCGACGCCGCCCGACGCCGCGGCGGTGGCCCGCTTGGCCGAGCTTGCGTTGGCGGACATGCCACTTGCGCTGCGACAACACCTGGCCGGGGTGGCGATCGCGGTCGAGGAGATGCCCGACGACGCGACGCTGGACGGGCTTGGCATCGAGTCGGCCTGGGACCTGACCGGGCTCTACCACGGCGTGCCGCGGCCGCGGCGCAGCGGGGGCGCGGTGGCGCCGCTGCCCGACATGATCGTGCTCTACCGCCAGCCGATCCTGCTGGAGTGGGTCGAGACCGGGGAGGATCTGGGGTGCCTGGTGGCCCGCGTGATGGTCCACGAGGCGGCGCACCATTTCGGCTTCAGCGACGCCGAGATCGCGGCCCTGGAGCGGGAGTAGCGGGGCGGGGCCCGCCGGGGCGGGCCCGGACGCCGGGGGAGGCCGGGGGGGGGGGGGTGGGGGTGTGGGGGGGGGGG
>CAXTVL010000427.1:1195-2959 GCA_964247515.1 uncultured Acetobacteraceae bacterium
CCGGTGAAGTGGGGCTGGCTGCGGTCGGTGCCGTTGGCGACGGTGACTGGGGGGGGGGCGGACAGCGTGATGGTGGGGCCGCCGGTGGCCACCTGGGCCGTGGCCACGGCGCGGGCCGCCTCGCCCGAGCCGTAGCCCGACAGGCTGATCGTGGCGGAGCCGGCGTTGAAGCCCTGGATGACCTCCTTGCCGGCGGTGCCCTGGGTGAACTCGTAGACCGCCGAGGCGACGCCCGCGAACACCGTGGCGGCGCCGCTGCCGGCGACCACCGTGTTCTGGCCGGCGCCCAGCGTGATCGAATCGGTGCCGCTGCCGCCGAACAGCGTGTCGGCGCCGCTCGACAGCGCCGAGGACAGGGTCTCGTTGCCGGACGCGGCGTGGAGCGCGCTGGCGACGCTGCCGACGGCATAGAGCTGGTCGCCGGCGCCGCCGCCCGCGATGGTGCCCGCGGCCAGGATCAGGTTGTTGCCGCCGCTGCCGCCGATATACTCGCCGCCCGCCGTGCCGCCGAAGATGGTAGCGCTACCAGTGCCGGCGACCACGGTGTCGGCGAGGTCGCCGCCCAGGAACAGCAGGTTGCTGGCGCCGCCGAACACCGCCGCGCTGCCGCCGGTCTCGACCGCGACCGTCTCGGCGCCGCTGGCGGCGACCACGGTGTCGTGGCCGGTGACGTCGACCAGGTTGCTCCCGGTGCCGAGCAGCACCGCGTTGTTGCCGAGGCCGGCCGCGATGGTGTCGTTGCCGGTGAGGCTCAGCACCGTGTCGTTGCCGTCGCCGGTGCTGACGTACCAGCCCGACGTGCCGTCCGCCGACGTCACCAGCCGGTTGGCGCCGCCGGCGGCGACGATGGTGCCGGAGCCGCCGTTGGTGACGTAGTTGAGGCCGCCCGAGCCGGCGATCACGCTCTGGTCGGTCTCCGGGTCGCCCAGCATGTTGACGCTGGCGGGCGCGGTCACGACCACCGCCTTGACCGCCGGGTTCAGCAGCACGGCACCCGGGTTGGCCACGAACAACGCCTCCGGCGAGGCGCTGGCCGGGGCCACGACGCCCACCGCGTCGACCGGCGTCAGGGTGCCCGCGGCGAGCTGGTTGCTGATCGCGGTCGCGAGCGACTGGGCGATCGCCGCCTGCTGAGCGGACGCGAACGGGATGGCGGCACTCCTGCCGGCACCCGTGACGGTGACGTTGGCCATATGGCTCTCCTGAACAATGCTGAAACAATCTAAACTATCGCAGTGCAGCGTAGTCAAGAATTTAGTTTCGTAGCCAACTCACAAATACATTGTCGAAAATTGGTCACAAAACACGACGTATCTTGAGCAAAAATAGAACAGTAACGCCTTGTTACATTATCGCTAGAAAGCCTTTGCGTTGACGGGGATTGTTTGTTGATGCCGGCGCAAGCAGGACGTTACAAGACCAACAATGGCCGTCCTGGTCGCGGCGCGAACGTCATCGCGGCGTGAACGCCGGTATCAGGCCAGCGCGTATTCGACCTCGGCGGCGTAGGCCGACGCTTCCTTGCCCAGCCACGAGCTGAACAGGGTGAAATGGTCGAACGCGATCGGGCCGGCGCGGAACAAATTGTGCGCCTGCACGAACGCCGCGAGCCTGGCCTCCACGACGCTCGCCTCGAGCCGGGCCAGCGTCACGTGCGGCGTGAAGCGGCGCCGCTCCGGGGCCAGGCCGCAACGCTGCAACGCCGTCTCGATCTTGCCTTGCAGGTGCTCGAGCGCCGGGTTGCGCTCGAGGCCCACCCACAAC
>CAXTVL010000428.1:0-2948 GCA_964247515.1 uncultured Acetobacteraceae bacterium
GGGGGGCGGGCTGCCGGGCAACGTGCCGCGCATGCTGCCGGACGGGATGCGCGCCGTGCTGGACACGGGCTGCTGGCCGCTGCCGCCGGTGTTCCGCTGGCTGGCGCAGGCCGGCAACGTGGCGCCCGAGGAGATGCTGCGGGTGTTCAACTGCGGCATCGGCATGGCGGTGGTGGTGCCCGACGCCACCGCCGCCACGGCGCTGCTGCAGGAGCGGGGCGAAACAGTGTGGACGATCGGCGAGGTGGTCGGGCGGCCCGGCGGCGACGCCGTGCTGATCGATCTGCCGGCCGGTTGGCTGGCGGGATGACGCCTCGCATCGGCATCCTGATCAGCGGCCGTGGCTCGAACATGGGCGCGCTAGTCCGGGCGTTCCCGGACCAGGTGGCACTGGTGCGGAGCACCGCGCCGGACGCGCGGGGGCGGCTGACCGCGGGCGTCGCCAGCGCGGGCGTCGACCACCGCCATTACGGCCGCGACCGTGCCGCGCACGAGGCGGCGGTGGCGGCCACACTGGACGCGGCCGGAGTGGGATTCGTCTGCCTGGCCGGCTACATGCGCCGGCTGACCCCGTTCCTGGTCGGCCGCTACGCCCGGCGGATGCTCAACATCCACCCGAGCCTGTTGCCGGCATTCCCCGGCCTGCGCACCCACGAGCGCGCCCTGGCAGCCGGCGCGCGGCTGCACGGCTGCACCGTGCATTGGGTCACGGAGGCGCTCGATGCGGGGCCGGTGGTGGCGCAGGCGGCGGTTCCGGTGCTGGCCGGAGACACGCCCGAAAGCCTGGGCGCGCGGGTGCTGGCGCAGGAGCACGCGCTCTACCCGGCGTCGCTGGGCCGGGTGCTGCGAACGGCCCACCCTGGCGCCAGGGCCCGGTAAGACTCAGCCGCGCTCGGCCATCGGCACGAAGTCGCGCTTGGGCGCGCCGGTGTAGAGCTGACGCGGCCGGCCGATGCGCTGCGCCGGGTCCTCGATCATCTCCTTCCACTGGCTGATCCAGCCGACCGTGCGCGCCACCGCGAACAGCACGGTGAACATGCTGGTGGGGAAGCCCATCGCCTTCAGGATGATGCCGGAGTAGAAATCGACGTTCGGGTACAGCTTGCGGCTGACGAAGTACTCGTCGCTGACCGCGATCCGCTCCAGCTCCATGGCGAGGTCGAGCAGCGGGTCGTCCTTGATGCCGAGTTCGCCCAGGACCTCGTGGCAGGTGCGCTCCATGATCTTGGCGCGCGGGTCGAAGTTCTTGTAGACACGGTGGCCGAAACCCATCAGCCGGACATGGCTGTTCTTGTCCTTCACGCGGGCGATGAAGTCGGGGATTTGCTTCACGTCCCCGATCTCGCCCAGCATCTTGAGCACCGCCTCGTTGGCGCCGCCATGCGCGGGGCCCCAAAGGCTGGCGATGCCGGCGGCGATGCAGGCGAACGGGTTGGCGCCGGTGGAGCCCGCGAGGCGCACCGTGCTGGTGCTGGCGTTCTGCTCGTGGTCGGCGTGCAGGATCAGGATGCGGTCCATGGCGCGCGCCAGGATCGGGTTGACGTGGTACGGCTCGGCCGGCACCGCGTTCATCATGTAAAGGAAGTTCTCGGCGTAGCCGAGGTCGTTGCGCGGGTACATGAACGGCTGGCCGATGGCGTACTTGTACGCCCAGGCGGCGATGGTCGGCAGCTTGGCGATCAGCCGGAAGGCGCTGATGCGCCGCGAATCCGGATCGTCGATGTGCAGGCTGTCGTGGTAGAACGCGCTCATGGCGCCGACCACGCCGCACATCACCGCCATCGGGTGCGCGTCGCGCCGGAAGCCGTTGTAGAACGCGCGCAACTGCTCGTGCAGCATGGTGTGGCGCATGACGCCGTACTCGAACTCGTGCTTCTCGGCGGCGTTCGGCAGCTCGCCGTTCAGCAGCAGGTGCGCCACTTCGAGGAAGGTCGAGTGCTCGGCCAACTGCTCGATCGGGTAGCCGCGGTGCAGCAGCACGCCCTCGTCGCCGTCGATATAGGTGATCTTGCTGTCGCAGGCGGCGGTGCCGCCGTAGCCGGGGTCGAAGGTGAACACGCCGAGTTCGGCGTAGAGCTTGCGGATGTCGGCGACCGACGGGCCGATGCTGCCGGCGATCAGCGGCAGCGTGGCCGAGCGGCCGTCGTCCAGGGTGAGCGTCGCGGTGTGGTTCGAGCCGGTGGATGCGGTGCCGTCCATGCGCGATGTCCTATGCCGGGCGGCGTGGCCGCCGTTGCAACCAGTCGGTCGACGGCAGAATTAAGGTCGAGCCGGCAACCACGCAACCTTCGCACCCGCAGCATCGGTGCGCGGATCGGCGGCACCTAGTTCCAGAACGTCGGCACGTGCTGGAACTTGCGCCAGCTCCGCTCCGCCTTGGCGCGCACGTCCTGGCTCTGCGCGGCCACGAAGCCGCGCACCACGCCGGTCGCGAACGCCCGGCCGCCGCCCAGCGACGCCATCAGCCCGCCGGCCACCGCGCCGTCGTTGAGATGGCCGAGCCGCTCCTGCAACACGCCCAGCCGGCGCACGAAGCGGCGGGTGTCGCGGCCCGGGAACAGCGGGGCGAAGAACTCCGCGGCGTAGCGCAGCCGCTTGCACTGGATGCGCAGTCCGTGCAGGTCGGCCAGGGTCATCGCCGCAGTGTCCTCGCCAGCGGCGCGGGCATGGCGCAGCCGGCGGGACAGCGCGTGGACAGCGTAGTGGCGCAACTCGGCGGCCAGCATCTCCGCCCGGCGCGGGTCGGCGTCGCGCTCCCAGGGCCGCGCCACCGCGAGGCGAAGCAGCGTCAGCGTCAACACGCGGAACTCCCGCGCCTCCAGCGTCAGGCGCAGCGCCCGGTAGCTTGAAACCCGCCGCCGCGCCGCCGCCGCCAGCAGCCGCGCCACAGCGGCGTCGCCTTCGAACGCGCGGCCCACCGCGCGCCCGGTGCCGGCGGTGAACACGTC
>CAXTVL010000429.1:0-2946 GCA_964247515.1 uncultured Acetobacteraceae bacterium
ACCAACGAGGGCGACAACCGCGACCGGCTGTTCGACCTGGTGATGCGCCGCATCGACGTGTTGCAGGCGCACCGCGCCGGCGTGTTGGCGCTGCGCGACTACCTGCCGCGCCATCCCGGCCTGACGCTGATGCTGACCGCCGCCACCGCCGGCAGCATGGCGTGGCTGCTGGAGGCGGCCGGCATCCCGGCCGGCGGCGTGCGTGGCGGCCTGCGGGTGCAGGGGCTGACCGCCGCGTGGGTCTACACGCTGCGCGCCTGGCAATCCGACGAGAGCGAGGATCTGGCGGCGACCATGGCCGCACTCGACCGCGCGCTCGACCGCGCGGTGCAGGCCGAGGCCTGGCTGCGGCCGTCGCGCGAGGCGCCGTTGCCGGACGACATCGCGGCGGACGCTTCGATGGAGGCGGGGTCGATGGAGGCGGGGTCGATGGAGGCCGATCCGACCGAGGCGACGCCGCCGGACATGGTGCCGGTGCCGCCGTCGTTCGAGGCGCCGGAGTCGCCGCCGATCTAGCGCCGCCATTGTCGCCGCTGGGCGGCCGGCACTAAGGTTCGCGCACACGCAACCAAGGAGCAGGCGCCATGCCCAGCGACTCCCCCCCGGCCAACCCGTTCGCGCAGGCGATGGGCACCGCCATGGGCCAGGCCAAGAACGCCGCCGACGAGTTCGCGCGCATGTTCTCCGAGCTGAAGCTGCCGGCGATGCCCGACACCGAGGCGTTGCTGACCGCGCACAAGCGCAACATGGACACCATCACCGCCGCCAATCGGGTGGCGATGGAGGGCGCGCAGGCGGTGGCGCGTCGCCATGTCGAGATCATGCAGCAGACCATGGCCGAGATCAGCGAGACCATGCGCTCGATGAGCGCCACCGAATCGCCGCAGGCCCGCGCCGCGAGGCAGGCCGACCTGCTGAAGCAGGCGTACGAGCGCGCGGTCGCCAACACCAAGGAGCTGAGCGACTTGATCCAGCATTCCAACGGCGAGGCGCTGGCGTTGCTGAACGGCCGCTTCGTCGAGGCGATGAGCGAGGTCAAGGGGTTGATGGCCAAGGCGGCGATCGCGGCGCCGGGCAAGGCGGTCTCGTAGCGCGACTCACACCGGCAGCGTGATCCGCGCCCGCAGGCCGCCGAGCGGGCTTTCCTCGAGCACGATCTCCCCGCCATGGGCGCGCACGATGTCGCGCGCGATGGTGAGGCCAAGGCCGGTGCCGCCGCGCGAGCCGCTGGCGAAGGCGCGGAACGCCGATTCGCGGCGGTCACGCGGGATGCCCGGCCCATCGTCGTCGACCGTGACCTGCACGGTGTAGGCACCGTGGTGGTGGCCGCCCAGCACCACGCGGCCGGCATGACGGCAGGCGTTGTCGGTGAGGTTGGTGATCGCCCGGCGCACCGCGTCGGCGCGCAGCGGCAGCAGCAGGGGCGTCTCGACGTCGGTCTGGACATCTCCGCCCGAGCGTCGCGCCGCCGCCGCGATCTCGTCCAGCAGCGCCGCGAGGTCGGTCTCGCGCTCCTGCTCGGCGCCTTCGCCGCGGGCGAATGCCAAATAGCCGCCGATCATCCGGTCCATCTCGTCGACATCGGCGGCCATGCCGGCGACGTCGTGCTCCTCGGCCACCGCTGCCGGCACCATGGCCAGCGCCAGCCGCAGACGGGTCAGCGGCGTGCGCAGATCGTGCGACACGCCGGCCAGCATCTCGGTGCGCTGCTGCAGGAAGCGGCGGATGCGCTCCTGCATCCGGTTGAACGCGCTGGCCGCCTGGCGCACCTCGGAGGCGCCTTCGGGGCGGATCGGCCCGGGGTCGCGGCCCATGCCGAACGCCTCGGCGGCGCGCGCCAGGCGGCGGATGGCGCGCACCTGGTTGCGCATGAACAGGGCGGCGATGCCGAACAGCAGCAACGCCGTGCCGGTCAGCCAGACCACGAAGATGGTGACGGTGTTGGTGGTGAGGCGCTTGCGCGGCGCCTCGATGTCGAGCACCCCGCCGCTCGCGAGCTGCACCCGGATCAGCACCGATTGCGGGTTGGCCCGCCAGTCGACCGCGAACGGCAGGCCGACCCGCTCGCGCATCGCCGCCGATAGGTCGTCGTCGACCGAGCCGAACAATGTGGCGAGCAACCCCGCATGGGATGGCGTGGTCGGCAGCACTGCCCGCGGCTCGATCCGGGCCGCGAAGTCGAACTGCTCCCAGGCTTGGCGCAGCGTCCACAGCCGGTCGCCCATGGCCGGGTAGCGGTCCAGCATCTCGACCGTCTGGCCGACCTCGCCCGCCACCGCCGAGGCGAAGCGGCGCGAGACGATGTTGAGGTGGATGCCGTAGAAGATCTGCAACGCCACCGCGAGCGTGATGACCAGCGGCACCAGGATGATGAGCAGGCTGCGGCCGAGCAGCGTGCGCGGCAGCACCTTGCGCGCCAGGCGGTCCGGGGCCGCTCGGCTAGCGCCGCTCAATGGCCCGGCTTGAGCACGTAGCCGCGGCCGCGCACCGTGTGCAGGAAGCGCGGGTCGCGCGGGTCGGCCTCGATCTTGCGGCGCAGGCGCGTCACCTGCACGTCGATCGCCCGCTCGCCGGCCTCGTCCATGTGCAGCACCTGCGCGATCTCCTCGCGCGACAGTACCTCGCCCGGCCGCTCCGCCAGCACGCCCAGCAGCGCCGCCTCGCTGCCGGTCAGGCGCACCGTGCCGTCCGGTCCGCGCAACTCCGGGCGCGCCGCGTCGAACAGCACCGCGCCCAGCGGCACCGGCCCGGCGACCGGCGGGGGCGGGGCGGGGGGTGTGGCGCGGCGCAGCATGGCGCGGATGCGCAGCAGCAACTCGCGCGGGTCGAACGGCTTGGGCAGGTAGTCGTCCG
The DNA here is from genome assembly GCA_964247515.1 of uncultured Acetobacteraceae bacterium. GTDB lineage: Bacteria > Pseudomonadota > Alphaproteobacteria > Acetobacterales > Acetobacteraceae > CAVRQM01. The sequence goes on from CAXTVL010000429.1 coordinate 2,854, forward strand.
CGCCGGCCTCGAACCCCGCGATGCGGTCCTCGGGTGCCCCGCGCGCGGTCAGCATCAGCACCGGCAGGTCGCCGGGGGCGCCCCCCCCCGGGG
>CAXTVL010000430.1:0-2945 GCA_964247515.1 uncultured Acetobacteraceae bacterium
CGGCCGCGCGGCGCCCGGGGGCGGGGGGGTCGGCGGCAGCGCCCCCCGCGGCGCGCGGCGACCGGCGGGCCGCCGCGCCCCGGTCGAGGCGGCGGCGGACCCGGCCGGCCTGGCGCCGCAACAGGCGCACGACGCCACGCGCGGCCCCTGCCGGCCCATGCCGCAGCACCGCTTGCGCCACCAGCCGGGGTATCCGCAGCGGTGTCGCGGCGAGCCACGAGGCGGAGCGCCGGATCGCCTTGATCTGGGCGTCGCGCCCTTGCACCTCGCGTTGCAGGTAGCCGGCGCGCAACGCGTGCAGGTAGGCGCTTTGCTCGGCGACCAGGAGCTGGTCGCGCAACGCCCGCTCGCTGGCGGACAGCCGACCGAGCTCGGCCGGCGGGTCGACGGGCAGGCTCGTGGCGACGGGCGAGGGGGCTTCCATGCCGGCTGCGTCTAGCCGACCGCGCGCGGGAACAACAGCGCCCGCCTGGATGGTACGACGTCACGCGGCGTGGCGTGACAGTGCTGGGTGCCTGCGCTAACAGCCACCCGCAGCCGCCCCGGGAGATGTCGATGGCCCGCACCGCAACTCCCGACCTCGCGACCGTGCGCCGGCTGCCGAACTGGTGGGATCTTGGGGCGGTGCTGATCGTCTTCGCGGTGCTGGTCGCGGTGGCCCAGGTGACGCCCGATACGCTGAAGCCGCTCGACGCGCCGCACGCCACCGAGGTCAGCCTCGACCCGTCGCATTTGCCGGCCTACGCGCTGCGCACCACGCTGCGGATGTTCGCGGCACTGGCCGCGTCGCTGGCGTTCACCTTCACCTTCGCGCCACTCGCGGCCAAGAGCCGGCGGGCCGGGCTGGTGATGGTACCGCTGCTCGACATCCTGCAGTCGGTGCCGATCCTGGGCTTCCTCAGTTTTACCACCGCGTTCTTCATGAGCCTGTTCCCCGGCCGCGTCGCGGGGCTCGAGTTCGCCGCGATCTTCGCCATCTTCACCAGCCAGGCGTGGAACATGGCGTTCAGCATGTACCAGTCGCTGACCACCATCCCGGCCGACCTCGACGAGGCGACGCGCGCGTTCCGGTTGTCCGGCTGGCAGCGGTTCTGGCGGCTGGAGGCGCCGTTCGCGATGCCCGGCCTGGTGTGGAACATGATGCTGTCGATGTCGGGCGGCTGGTTCTTCGTCGTGGCGTCCGAGGCGATCTCGATCGGCGACAGCACCTGGAAGCTGCCCGGCATCGGCAGCTACGTGGCCGTGGCGCTCGATCGTCGCGACATCTGGGCGGTGTTCTACGCGATCGGCGCCATGCTGGTGGTGATCCTGCTCTACGACCAATTGCTGTTCCGCCCGCTGGTCGCCTGGTCCGCCAAGTTCCGCTTCGAGCTGGTGGCCGGCGCCACCAACGCCGACCCGTGGATGTTGCAGGTGCTGCGCCGCACCCGCGCGTTGCGGGCCGGCGGGGTCATGCTGCGCGAGGCGCTGGGGGCGCTCGGCCATCTGGTGCCCCGAATGCCGCAGCGCCCGGCGCGTTCGCGCAGCAGGCGGGCCGCCGCCACCCGCACCGGCGATGTTGCGTTCCTGACCGTCGTGGCGCTGGTGGTCGCCTTGGCGCTGTGGCGGATCGTCGCCTACATCGCCGGCGGCGACGTCGGCTGGGGCGATCTCGGCCAGACCGTGCTGCTGGGCTGCGCCACGCTGCTGCGGGTCGTGGTGTTGATCGCGCTGGCCAGCCTGCTGTGGGTGCCGATCGGCGTCTGGCTCGGCCTGCGCCCGGCCTGGGCGCAGCGGGCGCAGCCGGTGGTGCAATTCCTGGCGGCGTTCCCGGCCAATTTGTTCTTCCCGATCTTCGTGGTGGCGATCGTCCATTTCCACCTGAGCCGCAACATCTGGCTGACGCCGCTGATGATCCTCGGCACCCAATGGTACATCCTGTTCAACGTCATCGCCGGCGCCTCGGCGTTCCCCGGCGACCTGCGCGAGGCGGCGGAGAACTTCCATGTCGGTGGCCTGCTGTGGTGGCGCCGGGTGATCCTGCCCGGCATCTTCCCGTATTTCGTGACCGGAGCGATCACCGCCTCGGGCGGCTCGTGGAACGCCGCCATCGTGAGCGAGGTCGCGGCCTGGGGCGACACCCACCTGTCGGCCTACGGGCTGGGCGCCTACATCGCGCACGCGACCGAACGCGGCGACTTCCCGCGCATCGTGCTGGGGGTCGCGATGATGTCGCTGTTCGTGCTGGCCTTCAATCGCGCGGTCTGGCGCCCGCTGTATGCCTACTCGACCCGCCGCCTGACGCTCTGACCCCGCCGCCCGACTCCCGTACGAGAGGCCATGCCCATGGACGCCACCGCCGAGCGCGCGCCGCTGCTGCAGGTTACTGCCTGCCGACAATCGTACCACAAGGAGAGCACCGCCGACCTGCTGGTGCTCGACGACGTCAACCTGACGCTCGCCAGCGGCGAGATCGTGGGGCTGCTGGGCCGCTCCGGCTCCGGCAAGTCGACGCTGCTGCGCATCGTCTCCGGCTTGCTGTTGCCGACGGCTGGAACCGTCACCTGGCGGGGCGCGGCCGTCGCCGGCCCGGCCGACGGGGTCGCGATGGTGTTCCAGAGCTTCGCGCTGTTCCCCTGGCTGACCGTGCAGGAGAACGTCGAACTCGGGCTCGAGGCGCAGGGCATCGCGCGCGACGAGCGCGAGCGGCGCTCGGAGGCGGCGATCGACCTGATCGGCTTGGGCGGCTACGAGAACGCCTACCCCAAGGAGCTGTCGGGCGGGATGCGCCAGCGCGTCGGCCTGGCGCGCGCGCTGGTGGTGCAGCCTGACCTGCTGCTGATGGACGAGCCGTTCAGCGCGCTCGACGTGCTGACCGCCGAGACGCTGCGCACCGACCTGATCGACCTGTGGACCGAGGGCAAGCTGCCGCTGAAGTCGATCCTGATGGTGACGCACAACATCGA
>CAXTVL010000431.1:0-2925 GCA_964247515.1 uncultured Acetobacteraceae bacterium
GAAGCGCCGCGCGCCGACCCCGAAGCGGAGCCGACACCGGTGCGGGCGTATTGGCACGCACCGGTCAAGCGGGCGCGGCAATGGCTCGACCTGCAAAACGACGTCACGGTGAAGGACGTGCGGTTGGCGGCGCGGGAGAACTACGCCTCGGTCGAGCACCTCAAGCGCTACACCACGCTCGGCATGGCAACCGACCAGGGCAAGACCAGCAACGTCAACGGCCTGGCAGCGCTGGCCGAGGCTACAGGGCGAGCCATCCCGGCGGTCGGCACCACGACGTTCCGGCCGCCGTTCGTGCCGGTGGCGCTTGGCGCCTTGGCCGGGATGCGGCACGGTGCGCTGTACACGCCCAGGCGAACGCTGCCGGCGCATGACGACCACGGCGCGCGCGGCGCCGAGATGCGCGAATCCGGCGGCTGGCTACGCCCGGCGTTCTCCCGCCGGGGCGACGAGACGGCGCCGGCCGCGACCCAGCGCGAGGCGGCGGCGGCGCGCGCCGACGCCGGGCTGTTCGACGGCTCGAGCCTGGGCAAGATCGTCGCCCAAGGGCCTGACGCGGCTGAATTCCTAAACCTCATTTACTACAACGAAGTGGCGCGGCTGAAGCCCGGGCGGCTGCGCTACGCGCTGCTGCTGCGCGAGACCGGAACGGTCTACGACGACGGCGTGGTGGCCCGGCTCGGCCCCGACCGCTTTTTGCTGTCGCCGTCGTCGAGCCACACCGCCGGCGTGCTGGCGATGCTGGAGGGATGGCGGCAGACGGAGTACCCGGCGATGCGGGTGGCGTTCCATGACGCCACCGCCGCCTGGGCGACGCTCTCCGTCTGTGGACCGCGCTCGCGCGAAATCGTCGCGACCGTGGCGCCGGAAGCCGACTTGTCGCTGCCGCACATGGCGGTCGTCGAGGCGACGATCCTGGGCGCTCCCGGCCGCATCGCCCGCGTGAGCTTCACCGGCGAGCGCGGCTACGAGCTGTCGGTGCCGGCCGGCCAGGGCTCGGCGCTGTGGCGGCGGCTGCTCAAGGCGGGTCCGACGCCGTACGGCATCGAGGCGATGTCGGTGCTGCGGGCCGAGAAGGGCTACATCCTGATCGGCACCGACACCGACGGCACCACGCTGCCGAGCGACCTCGGCATGGACGGGCCGCTGCGGGGCAAGGCGGTGGACTTCGTGGGCCGCCGCAGCCTCACCCTGCCCGACGCGCTGCGCCCCGACCGGCGGCAGTTCGTGGGCCTGCGCCCGCTCGACCCGGCGACCGTTCCGCCGCCCGGCAGCCACGTCGCCGAGGGCGGCCGCAGCATCGGCTGGATCACCAGCGCCGCCCGCAGCCCGGCCCTGGGCCGCAGCATCGCGCTCGGCGTGGTCGAGCGCGGGCGGGCGCGGCACGGCGAGACGGTCGAGCTGTTCCATCTCGGGCAGCGGACGCGGGCGGAACTCTGCTCGCCGGTGTTCTTCGACCCGCAAGGGGTCCGGCTCGATGCCTGACCTGGCCCATGCGGTGCGGCCGGCCGGGCTCTGGTACGTGAGCCAGGGCGGCGCGGAGCCGGAGCCCAACGCGGTCATCGGCGACGACCCGTGCTGGCTGTGGTTGGCGCCGGACCGGCGGCTGGTGGTGGCCTACCAGCCCGCCGCGCGGCCCGAGGCCGGGTTCGTCACCGACATGACCGACGGCCTGAGCGTGTTCGCGCTGTTCGCGCCGCACGCCGACTCGCTGCTCGCCATGGGCAGCACGCTCGACCCTGCCCTGTTGCGGCCCGGGCGCTGCGCGCAGACGCTGTTCGCGGGCGTGCGCGTCGTGCTGCTGCCCCGCCCCGACGCGCTGCACCTGTTCGTGGAGCGCCCCTTGACGCAATACTTGCGGGACTGGTTCGGGCAGGCCGCAACCGCCCTGGCATGAGGACATCGCGATGAAGACGCCCCGATGAAGACGCATGTGCAGGTGGCCGTGATCGGCGGCGGGGTGGTGGGGTGCAGCGTGCTGTACCACCTGACCAAGCTCGGCTGGCGCGACGTGGTGCTGCTGGAGCGCGACGAGCTGACCTGCGGCTCGACCTGGCACGCCGCCGGCGGGATGCACACGCTGAACGGCGACCCCAACGTCGCCAAGCTGCAGGCCTACACCATCCGTCTGTACCAGGAGCTGGAGGCGATCAGCGGCCAGTCGTGCGGCCTGCACACGCCGGGCGGGCTGCTGCTGGCCGGCACTTCGGACCGCATGGACTGGCTGCGCAGCGCCGTCGCGCGCAGCGGCTATCTCGGCATGGAGTGCGACCTGATCGGCATGGACGAGGCGCACCGCCTGATGCCGATCATCGACCCCACCAAGTTCCTGGGCGCGCTGTGGGACCCGCTCGACGGCCATGTCGACCCGTACGGCGTGACCCACGCCTACGCCAAGTCGGCCAAGCTGGGCGGCGCCGAAATCTACCTGAAGACCAAGGTGGAGCGGCTCGTCGCGCGCGCCGATGGCGGTTGGGACGTCGTGACCGACCAGGGCACCATCATGGCCGAGCACGTGGTCAACGCCGGCGGGCTATGGGCGCGCGAGGTGGGTCGCATGGTCGGCCTCGAACTGCCGATCCTCGCGATGGAGCACCAGTACCTCATCACCGAGGACTTGCCGCAGCTCTCGCGCGACAACGAGTTGCCGCACGCGGTCGACTTCGAGGGCGAGATCTACCTGCGCCAGGAGCGCCAGGGCATCCTGCTCGGCACCTACGAGCAGGGCGGCGTGCCGTGGTCGCCGCGGCGGACGCCGTGGGAGTTCAAGGCCGAGCTGCTGGTCCCCGACCTCGACCGCATCGCCGACAATTTGCAGATCGGCTTCGACCACTTCCCGATCCTGGCCGACGCCGGCATCAAGCAGGTCATCAACGGCCCGTTCACCTTCGCCCCGGACGGCAACCCGCTGATCGGCCCGGTGCG
>CAXTVL010000432.1:0-2925 GCA_964247515.1 uncultured Acetobacteraceae bacterium
GGTCGACCCGCCTGCCGCCTGCCCGACGTTCACCGGCGCCGTCGTCTCGAACCAGTGGCTCGGCGACCAGGCGCATGTCGTGCTCGAACTGGGACCGCGCATCGTCGTCGCGGTCTCGCACGCGCGGGTGCCGGTGCGCGCCGGGTCGACCATGACGTTCGGCTTCGCGGCGCGCGACGCGCATCTGTTCGACGCCGAGACCGGCCGCGCGCTGGCGCATGGCGGCGAGCCCGCATGAAGCCGGTCATCGTCGCCCTCGACAGCGGCACCTCGATCGTCAAGGCGATCGCCTTCGACGCCGGCGGCACGCTGCTCGCGGTCGCCTCGCGGCCCAACGCCTACGTCATGCTGCCCGACGGCGGCGCCGAGCAGGACATGCGCGCGAGCTGGGAGGACGCGGTCGCGGTGCTCGCGGAACTCGCCGCCGAGCTGGCGCGCCGCTTCCCCGAGCACCGGCCGGTGGCGCTGGCGGTGACGGCGCAGGGCGACGGCACCTGGCTGGTCGACGCCGAGGGCGAGCCGACCGGCCCCGGCCTGCTCTGGCTCGACGCGCGCTCCGCCGGGATCGTCGACACGTTCAAGTCCACCGGCGCGGCGGCGGCGGCGTTCGTCCACACCGGCACCGGCGCCGCCGCCTGCCAGCAGCCGGGGCAACTGCTCTGGCTGGCGCGCGAGCGTCCGGCGATGGTGGAGCGGGCCGGCCACTCGCTGCACCTGAAGGACTTCCTGTACCTGCGCCTGACCGGCGTGGTCGCGACCTCGCCGGACGAGGGCTGCTGGTCGTTCGGCGACTTCCGCACCCGCGACTACAGCGACGCGGTGATCCAGGCGCTCGGCGCCGAGCCGTTCCGCCGCCTGTTGCCGCCGATGCAGGACGGCACCGGAACGGCGCACGCGCTGCTGCCGCGCGTGGCCGAGCGCATCGGCCTGCCGCCCGGCCTGCCGGTGGTGCTGGGCTACGTCGACTTCGCCTGCACCACGTTGGGCGCCGGCATCTACGGCGGCGGCGTCGACGCCGGCGTCACCATCATCGGCAGCACCGGCATCCACAGCCGCCTGGTGGGCGACGTGGCGCACGTGGCGCCCTCGCCCGCGATGACCGGATACACCGTGCCGTTCCCGGTGCCCGGCCACACCATGCAGACGCAGAGCAACATGGCGTCCACCATCAACATCGACTGGATGGTGAACTTCGCCAGCGAAGCGGCGGCGCTGGCGACCGGCGGCACCGTCTCGCGCGCCGCGGTGCTGGGCGCCATCGACCAAGGGGTCGCGGATGCCCGGCCCGGCGCGGTGGTGTACCACCCGTTCATCTCGACCGCCGGCGAGCGCGGCCCATTCACCGACGCCCACGCCCGCGCCGCGGTGCTCGGGCTCGACCAGACCGTGAGGCTCATGGACTTCGCCCGCGGCATCTACGAAGGGCTGTGCTTCGCGGCCCGCGACTGCTACGTCGCGATCGGCGGGGCGCCGTCGGAGATCCGCGTGACCGGCGGCGCCGCGCGCTCCGAGCCGCTGCGTGCCATGCTGGCCGCCTGCCTCGGCCGCCCGGTGGTGGCCGCCGCGCATGTCGAGGCCGGCGCGGCCGGCGCCGCGATGATAGCGGCCCAGCAGGTAGGCCTGTTCGCCAGCAAGGCTGACTGCGCCGCGACCTGGATAGCGCCGCACCACGCGGCGGCGGTGCAACCGGACCCGGCGTTGGCCGCTCTGTACGACCGGCTGTTCCCGGTCTACCGCCACTCCTACCAGGCCATGCCGACAGTGTGGCGGCACTTGCACGCCGCGCGCGAGGCACCCACTCCGGAGGGCCGATATGGCCGATGAACCCTGCCGTGTCGCCATCGTCGGCGACAACTTCATGCTGCCGCACCGCTTCGCCGACGCCATCGCCGCGCGCTGCGGCGACCGGGTGGCGATGCGCAGCATGACGCTGCCATGGCCGGACGCGCCGATGGAGCACGGCTATGCCCGCGCCGGGATGGACGGGCTCAAGGAATACCAGGGCGATCCCGACGAGGTCGTCGCCTTCGTGACCGACGCCGAGGTAATGGTGACCCAATTGGCGCCGCTCTCGTCGGCGATGATGGACCGGCTGCCCGCGCTTAAGCTGGTGGCGGTGTCGCGCGGCGGCCCGGTCAACATCGACATGGCGGCGGCCCGCGCGCGCGGCATCCGGGTCTGCAACACGCCCGGCCGCAACGCCGGCGCCGTGGCCGAGTTCGCCATCGGCGCCATGCTGGCGGAGACCCGGCTGATCCGCGCCGGGCACGAGGCGTTGCGCGCGGGCGAGTGGCGCGGCGACCTCTACCGCGCCGACCGCACCGGGCGCGAGCTGTCGGAGATGACCGTGGGGGTGATCGGCTACGGCCAGATCGGCACCCGCGTGGTGCGGCTGCTGAAGGCGTTCGGCTGCCGCGTGCTGGTCGCCGACCCGTACGTGCAGCTCTCCGCCGGCGACCGGGCCGACGGCGTCGAGCACGTGCAACTGGCGGACGTGCTGGCGCAGGCCGACGTCGTGACCCTGCACGCGCGGGTGACGCCGGAGACCACGCGCTTCATCGGCCGCGAGCAGTTCGCCGCGATGAAGCCGGGGACGATCTTCGTCAACACCGCGCGCGGTCCGATGGTCGACTACGACGCGTTGTACGACGCGCTGGTGTCGGGCCATCTCGGCGGCGCCATGCTGGAGACGTTCGCGGTCGAGCCGGTGCCGGCGGACTGGCCGCTGCTGCGATTGCCCAACGTCACCATCACGCCGCACATCGCCGGCGCCTCGGTCAAGACCATCACCATCGCCGCCGAGGGCGCCGCCGAGGAGGTACGCCGCTTCATCGACCATGAGCCGTCGCTGAATCCTTGCTGAGCGGGGCCTTGCTGAGCGGCGGCGTCGCCATCGGCAGCTCCGGCGTCCGCGCGGCGCTGGTC
>CAXTVL010000433.1:0-2909 GCA_964247515.1 uncultured Acetobacteraceae bacterium
CCGATCAGGGTTTCGGGTGCCGCCTTGCGCCTGATCGACCAGTGCCAGGCCTCGCCGCGCCGCATCGCCGGCAGGGCAAGATCGCGGATGAAACGGGTGGCGCCGTCGGCGGGGTAGGGCCAGGGAACCCGGTCCGACAGGTACCGGACGATTTCCCATTGCGGAAAGATCGCCTGCACGGCGGGCGCGTCGGCCAGTTCCAGCGGTCGCAGCAACAGGCGGTCGGACGTCAGGGCAGGCACGGCATGATCGGCGATCATGCCGAGGGATCGCAAGGCGCTCGCGCTGCCAGGCTGAACGGACCTTCCGGGTCTTGCGTGAACAGGCAAACGTCGGTGACGCTGCGCGGCTGCGCCAGCGCGTCCGCGAACCACGCCTCCGCCGCCGGCCGCCATCGCGCCAGCTCGGCGGCGTCGAGCCTGCGGGTCAGGGTCATGTGGAAGAACCAGGTCGCGAACACCTGCGGGTAGCCCCAGCGGCGCAGATTGGCGTCCTGCGCCGCGGGCAGCCCATCGCCGCGGCGCTGCGCCAGTTCGGCATCGTCCGGCGGCGCGCGCAGATGATCCAGCCCGGCGACGCAGGCATCCGACAGCGCCTGCAACGCGGGGCTGGGCGTGGTCTCGCGCAGGCAGAGGAAGCCATGCCACGCCTGCACCGCGAGCGGCGGCAGCGCGAAGGCCGGGACCGAAGCCGCCACGTCGCGCAGCGCGGCCTCGACGTCATCGCGCCCGTAGCCGGGACGCAGCCGCATCGGCGGCTTCAGCGTGGCGTGGAAGCCATACTGGCGGGGCGCCGCCGTGACCTCCTCCGGCACGCCCGGCCGTTCGGCCGGCACGCCTCCCGCAGGGTCGCGGCCGAGCCAGGAGCATCCCGCCCGCCACAGCGGGTCGTCCGGCGCCGGCGCGTAGTACGCGGCGTAGCGTGTCACGCCACCCGCTCGCCGGCATCCCACACCGCGCGCACGACCGGGTGGCGCCCGTGCAGCCGTACCCGGACCAAGTCGCCGCGCAGCCCCGGCGTCAACGCGCCCCGGTCGGCCAGGCCGGCCATGGCGGCGGGGGCCGCCGTGACCATCGCAACCGCATCGGGCAGGCCGATGCCCTCGACCAGGAACGCCGCCTCGACCAGCGAGGCCGGCACGTAGTCGGACGCGAAGGCGTCGACGACACCCGCCTGGACCAGCGCCGCCACCGCGACGTTGCCGGAGTGGCTGGCGCCGCGCACGATGTTGGGCGCCCCCGCGATCACCCGCATCCCGCGCGCCCGCGCCGCCTGTGCCGCGACCAGGCTCACCGGGAACTCGCTGATGCCGATGCCGTCGGCGGCGTTCTCCGCCACTTCCGCCTCGGTGCAGTCGTCGTGGCTGGCCAGCGCCACCTCCCGCCCCGCCAGCAACGCCAGCACGGCGCGGCGGTTGGGCAGCCGCCAGCGCTCGCGCCGCGCCATGATCTCGCCGATGCGTTGCTCGGTCTCGGCCTCCGGCTCACCCTCGCGGCGGCGCTGCGCGCGGAAGCGGGCGAGGTCGTGGTTCTGGCCGATCCCCGGGCTGTGGTCCATCAGGCTCACCATCCGCAGCAACGGGTGCCCGACCAGGCCGGCCAGCAGCTCCGGCAGGTTGGGCGCCGGCAGCTCGCAGCGCAGGTGCAGGAAGTGGTCGCATTTCAGCAGGCCGGTGCCGGCCAGCGCGTCGAGGTCGGCGATGCCGTCGCGCGCCGTCCGCATCCGCTCGGCGTCGGTGCCGATGTCGCCCAGGCACAGCGCGTCGAGCACGGTGGTGACGCCGGCGGCGGCGCATTGCGCGTCGTGCGCCAGCAGGGCCGAGCGCGACGGCCAGCGCGCGCCGGCGCGCGGCTGCACCTGGCGTTCCAAATTGTCGGTGTGCAGGTCGACGATGCCCGGCATCAGCGTGTCGCCGTCGCAGTCGATGGCGCCGGGCGCCGTCGAGCGGGTGTCGTCGAGCGCGGCGCCGACGCCGTGGCGCAGCACCAGTGTCCCGTCCTGCACCCGGTCGGGCAGGATCAGGCGGGCGTTGGTCAGGATGGTCTCGGTCATTTCGGTCCTGGCGCGCTGGAGCGGCGTCCCTGATACAGAAGGAGCGCGCGTCGCGCGAGACGCGGGCTACGCGGCGTGGCCCGGGCGCAGCTCGATGTTGTTGCGCCACGCCACCGTCGCCGAGACCGGCCACAGCGCGAAGCCCTTGGCGGGCAGGCTTGGCAGCCAGGCCCCCAGCGCCTCCAGCGTCAGCTCGCGCGGATGGGCGATCGCGATGCAGTGGCCGTGGCGGCGCGCCATCGCCTCGATCAGCTCGAGCTGGCCGCGGATCGTGGCCGGGTCCATCCGATAGTCGATGAACACGTCGCGTCCCGCCGCCGGCACTCCGGCCGCCGTGGCGCAGCCCAGCGCCACGCTGTGCGGCACGGTGATGCTGTCGAGGAACAACATGCCGCGCGCCCGCGTCTCGGAGGCCACGAGGTCCATCAGGCCGGTGTCGCGGGTGGCGACGCTGCCCATGTGGTTGTTCAGGCCGACCGTGCCCGGCACCGCGTCCATCGCCACGCGCAAGCGGGCGAGGTTGACCGCGGGCGTCAGGTCGACCCGCAGCGGGTCGGGTCCGGTCTGCAGGATGCTGTTGCTGCCGGCCTGCATCGGCATGTGCAGCATCGCCTCGTGACCGCGCCCGGCGCCGGCGGCCACCTGCTCCGCGAGCCTTGGCGCGAACGGGAACCAGGCCAGCGTCAGCGGGCCGGGCAGGGCGAGTGCCCGCTCGGTGTGCGGGTGCATCCAGCCCATGTCGTCGATCACCAGCGTGATCGCCGGACGGCCGTCGATCGCGGGCGGGGCGATCGCGTTGCGTCGCCAGGTCGGCAGCGTCGCCGCGACCTGTGCCGGCGCCGGGTCGGTGGGCGGCC
>CAXTVL010000434.1:0-628 GCA_964247515.1 uncultured Acetobacteraceae bacterium
CCCGGGCCAGCCGCCGCGGCGGTCGAGCCGATGGTGGCGGCATCGAGCGTCATCGTCCCGCCGGGCGCGGTGCCGATCGCGATCGCGGGGCCGGGCCCGACCCCGGTGGCCAAGCTCGTGACGGTCGAACCCCGGGTGATCGTCACCGTCCGGTCGCCCTGCAGCGACAGCACGCCGGCGGCGCCGGGACCGCCGTTGTCGGCCCTGATGTCGCTCGACACGACGGCGAGCGCGCCCGCGTGGATGAACACGCTGCCACTGCCGCCACCGGCCGCCACCACCGGCTGGCCGCCGGAGAGCACCACGTTGCCGCTGCCGGCATCGACCAGGATGGCCGAGTTCACGACCTGTACCTGCCCGAACCGCGCCACCGTGGCCGGCGGCCCGGCGCGCGGATCGACCGCCACCTCCCCGGGGGCTGCGGCGCTCGCGATATGCACCGTCCCGCCCGGCACGCCGAGCGCGGAATTGTTGATCGTCACCCCGCCACCCACCAATCCGAGAACCTGGTTCGGCGCCAGCGCGATGTCGGCGCCGTTCACCGTCACCGGTCGCGGGGGGGGGCGGCGGCCCCCCCCCCCGGGCCGGGGCGCCCCGGGGCCGCGGGGGGGGGGGGGGGGGGGGGGGG
>CAXTVL010000434.1:638-2903 GCA_964247515.1 uncultured Acetobacteraceae bacterium
CAGGAACCCGAACGCTTCCGGCGCCGCCGCGGTCAGCGTGCTGGCGTCCGGGTTGGTGGCCTGGAAGCGGGCGCCATCCTTCAGGCGCAGGTAGTCGGCGGTGCCGGCGTGGAAGCTGCCGCCCACGTTCACGGTGGCGTTCGGGCCGAACACCATCCCGGCCGGGTTGATGAGGTAGACGTTGGCGCCGGGGATCGACGAGTTGATGGCGCCGTTGACGAGCGAGGAGGCGCCGCCGGTGACGCGGCCGATCACGTTGGCCACACTGGACGGCCCGCGGAACGTCGCGGTCTCGCCCTGGTTCAGCCCGAACGCGCCGAAGCTGTGGAACAAATTGGCCCCGACCTGGCGCCCGAGCTCGGGCCCGATCGCGTAATTGGGGCCGGCCAGCGTCTGCGCCGGCGACAGCCGTCCGTCCACCGTGATCGACTGCGCGCACGCCCGCCCGCCCAGCAGACTGACGATCGCCGCGAGAGGGACCCGGCGCATCGCCCGCCGGCGCCAACCGTGCTTCACCGGCAAGCGAACATCATGAGCAATCGGTAATACATCCGTTTGTTTTCGTATTCTCGCGCGCGCACCATGATCGGTCAAGAATCCACCCTCGCGGAGCGACCCGCCATGCCGCTGACACGCACCAAAGCCCGGCGGCCGGGCCGCCTGATCGGCGCCCGCGCCCGCCTGGTCGGGGTGACGCTGGGCCTGGTGTTTTGTGCCGTATCGGCATCGTCGCAGCCACCGCCCGCGAACCAGGCGCACGTCCCCGGCCCGGACGCGGCGACGCCGGCCACCGCGCCGGTCGTGGGCTTCCGCCAGGCGCGGTTCGGCATGACCGAGGCCGAGCTGCGGCAGGCGATCCTGCGCGACTTCCCGAGTGCCGCGAAACAGCTCGCGCGCGCCACCAACCCTCGCGAACGCACGACGGTCCTGACGATCACGGCCGACGATATGCTGCCCGACGCCGGAGCCGCCCGGGTCTCCTACATCCTGGGCTACGCCTCGAAGCGCCTAGTGCAGGTCAACATCGTCTGGGCCGGCGACGGCCGCAGCGCCGCCCGCGACGAGGCGCTGGTCGCGGCAGCCAACGCCTTGCGCGACAATTTCCGGGCGCAATACCCGCCCCCCGCCAACAAGGTGGTCGCCAATCTCCCGCTGGGCCAGGACGCCATCCTGGTGTTCCGCGCGGCGCAGCCGGACGGGCGCATGGTGCTGCTGCTGCTGAGCGGTGCCGCCGCCGCGGGACGGGCTGGCCGCACGCCGGCGCCGCCACCGCTCACGTTGCAGCTCTCCTATCTTCGCGATCATGAACATCCCGACATCTTTCGCATCCTGCCCGGGCGTTTCTGAGACGCTCGGCCTGGCCAGTGGCACCGATCCGGTCCAATGACACCGGCGATCGCGGCGACGCGCGCCGACATGCGGGGGATACATGACTGACACGACCGAGACGCTGGCGCGCATCCCGCTGTTCCACTCGCTCGACGCCGACGCGGTGCGCCGCCTCGACGCCGCCTGTGTCTGGAGCCGGGCGAGTGCGAAAGAATGGGTGCTGGACTACGAGGCCGGCGGCACGGACCTGTTCTTCGTGCTGCGCGGCCATGTCCGCGTGGTGATCCCGACGCCCGGCCGCGAGCTGATCCTGGACGACATCCGCGACGGCGAGTTCTTCGGTGAGCTGGCCGCGATCGACCGGCAGCCGCGCTCCGCCGGCATCGTTGCCGTCACCGACACGCTGGTGGCGCGGATGCCGGCCAGCGTGTTCCGCGAGGCGGTCTACCGACATCCCGACGTCTGCCGCCAATTGCTCGAGGCGCTGGTCGCGCGCATCAGGATGCTGGCCAACCGCGCCAACGAGCATTCCAGCCTCACCGTGCGCCAGCGCCTCTATGCCGAGCTGCTGCGCCTGGCGCGCGGCGGGGCCGGCGGGCGACTGGTGGTCTCGCCGCCGCCCACGCACGCGGAGTTCGCGGCCCGCGTCGCCAGCCACCGCGAGGCGATCACCCGCGAGCTCAACGCGTTGGAGCGCGCCGGCCTGATCGAGCGGCGGCGCGGCGCGATCGAGTTGCTCGACCCGGAGCGCCTGCGCCAACTGGTCGCGGAGGCCGCCAGCGCCTGACCAGCGGCCGTCACACCGCATTGTGGGAAAGCTCACTTGTCGACGCTGGCCTCCGGGACGATCCTCGACGGCGTCGTATCCCATGCAAAGGTGACGGTTGATGCTGAAGGTTTCCCAAGCGCGCATCGACATGCCCGGCCGCCGCCCCC
>CAXTVL010000435.1:0-2880 GCA_964247515.1 uncultured Acetobacteraceae bacterium
CCATGATCGCCATGCCGGTCGCCATGCCGCGCCGGTCCGGGAACCACTTGATGAGCGTCGAGACCGGCGAGATGTAGCCGAGACCCAAGCCGACCCCGCCGATCACGCCGGTGCCGAGCCACATCAGCCAGAGCTGGTGCAGCATGATGCCGGCCGCCGTGACCGCGAGGCCGCTCGACCAGCACAGCGCCGCCGTGACGCCGGCGCGACGCGGGCCCACGCGTTCCAGCCAGCCGCCCCAGATCGCCGCCGAGGCGCCCAGCACCACGATCGACAGCTTGAACATCCAGTTCACGTCGTCGACCCGCCAGTCGCAGCCGGTTGCCACCAACGACTGCGCCAGGCCGCCGCAGGCGATCGGCTTGGCGCCACCCACCAGATGCGTGAGCGGCAGCCAGAACACGCTGAAGCCATAGGCCATGCCGATGCACAGATGGATCGCGAGCGCCGCGGGCGGCACCAGCCAGCGGTTGAACCCGGCAGTCGCGACCGTGCGCTCACGGCCGAGCAAGCCGCCCGAGCTGGTGGTTGTCCGAAAGGCGTCGGTCACGGTCATTGCTTGGGCCCTCACATCCGCTACCGTCAATCTATTGTTATATCCGTGACAACGGAACTATGATTCGTCGCGTGACCAATTTGCAACAAACCTTCTGTGCAACGTTCCTGGTGAGCCGGCGGAGGCACTCGTCAGTCGAACTCGCGCACGATCTGGCGCACTCGGGCCGCACCCGCCGCGCCTTTGAGCGCCTCGCCCCATTGCGCGTCCGCGACGCGCTGATGTGCTGCCACGGCCTCGTCGGCCGCCGTCACCATCGCCACGCCGGCCGGCAGGTGCGCGGTCGAGTCTGGCGAGAACGGGTTGATGGCCACGCTGGCGCGATCGCGCGAACGCAGCACGACGAACCGGGAGCTGGGCTCGGCCGTATGCAGCAGGCCGAACTGCAGGCCCATCGGTTCCGCTTCCATGATGTCGGCCATGCGCAGCACCTCGACGCGCGCGGCCTGGCGGTTGCGCGCCCGCAGTGCCTCGGAGCTGACGAGACCGCCGCCGACCCCCGCCGCCAGCAAGTGCCGCAGCCGCGCCGCGGCGACCATGCAGATGGCGCCCGGGGGCCGCGAGGCGTAGGCCCGCTTTCGCGCCGCCAGGATTCCGAGCACCTGCTCGCCCGCCGCTCTGCCGTCGGCCGCCGTGAGGCCGGGCCTCGGCGCCGCGTCGGCGATAGCGTCAGCCAGCGCCGCGTCGTAGGCATCCGACGTGGTGAGATAGAGCAGAGCGCCGTCGAGTGCCAGCAATTGTTCGGCCGACTCCTCGA
The DNA here is from genome assembly GCA_964247515.1 of uncultured Acetobacteraceae bacterium. Lineage (GTDB taxonomy): Bacteria > Pseudomonadota > Alphaproteobacteria > Acetobacterales > Acetobacteraceae > CAVRQM01. The sequence continues at coordinate 1,314 of CAXTVL010000435.1, forward strand.
GCTGGCGCAACCGCTCAAAGTAACCAATCGGGCGGCTATAGTATTCGACGCCGATGCCGAGCAGCGAAAGCGGCGAGATCTTGAGCAGCTCGGCGAGGCGCTGGACGGTGTCCAGCTTGATGACCTCGCCCTTCTCGTAACGATACAGCGCCGCGCGCGACACGCCCAGTTGGGTGGCGATCTCCTCCGCGCGCATCCCGGATTCGAGGCGGTAGGCGCGCAGTTGCTGACCGATCTCGGTGAAGCGCATCGGTTGCTCCAGGCGGCGAGCGCCCCAGGGGCCAGCCAGAATTCGTTACGAATCTGAATATGACGGATGCGTCGCGAAAGCAAGCGTTGCGGTGTGGGCGGGGCGGGGGCTCAGGCCCCGTAGCGTGACCGCCAGGCCAGGCCCGCCACGGTGTCCCCGGCAGGGCGGTATTCGCAGCCCAGCCAGCCGGTGTAGCCGAGCGCGTCGACCTGGGCCAGCACGTAGTCCCAGCCGATCTCCCCGGTGCCGGGCTCGTGGCGTCCCGGCACGTCGGCGATCTGCATGTGCGCGATCGCCGGCATCAGCGCCGCCATCCGCGTCGTCACATCGCCCTCGCTGACCTGGCAATGGTAGATGTCGAATTGCAGTCCGAGCCGGTCGCGCCCGAACGCCGCCACCAGCGCCGCTCCCTGCGCCATGGTGTGCAAGTGGTAGCCGGGCATGTCGCGGTGGTTGATCGGCTCGATCACCACCAGCACCCCGGCTGCGTGCGCGCGCTCGGTGGCCCAGGCGAGATTGGCCGCGTACGTCGCCGCGGCGGTGACGGGATGCAGCCCCGCCGGCGCCAGCCCCGCCATGCAGTGCACCATGCGGCAGCGCAGCGCCGCCGCGTAGTCGAGTGCCCGCTCGACACCCGCGCGGAACTCGGCCTGGCGCCCCGGCAGGGCCGCGATGCCGCGCTCGCCCGCGGCCCAGTCGCCGGGGGGCATGTTGAACAGCACCAGCTCGAGGCCCGCGGCATCGAGCCGTGCCCGCACCTCGGCGGCCGGGTGATCGTACGGGAACAGGAACTCGACCGCCGTGAAACCGGCCCGCGCCGCCGCCTCGAAACGGTCGAGGAACGGCGCCTCGTTGAACATCATCGACAGGTTGGCGGCAAAGCGCGGCATCGGGCACTCCTGCGTTTGTGCGGACGCTACCGGCGCCGCCGGCGCTTTGCCAGCAGCCGCACCGCTCGTTGCGCGCGCGTTGTTGCGCGTATCGCGGGCATGACGGATACCACCGGCAGCGGGGAGACCGATGGCATCTGGCGGGGTGAGCGCCGAGCGGCTGCTGATGGCGCTGTTGCTGGGCGGTGTGGCGATCGGGTGCGTGCTGGTGCTGCGTCCGTTCCTGTCGGCGATCCTGTGGGCCGCCATCCTGGCGTTCACCACCTGGCCGCTGTTCGAGTATGTCCGCAGCCGCGCGCGCACCGGGCGCACCGGCACGGCCGCGATCATGGTCGCGACCGTGGCCGTGCTGGTGGTGCTGCCGCTGGCGCTGGCGGCACCCGGTGGCGCCGACGACGCCGACCGGCTACGCCGCCTGCTGCAGGAC
>CAXTVL010000436.1:0-2874 GCA_964247515.1 uncultured Acetobacteraceae bacterium
GCGCCACGCTGGCCGCCGAGGTCGCCGGGTTCGATCCGGCCGCGCATTTCGATCCCCGCCGCCTGGCGATGCTCGACCGCACCGCGCAACTGGCCCTGGTGGCGGCGCGCGAGGCGATGCGCGACGCCGGTGCCGCGATCGCCGAGCCGTCCCGCGCCGGCAGCGTGCTGGGGGCGGCGATCGGCCTCGCCACGTTCGACGCCGCCTACCTCGCGGTCTATGGCGAGCAGGCCCGCCGGGTGCATCCGTTCACCGTGCCGCGCGCCATGCCGAGCGCTCCCGCCAGCCAGGTGTCGATGGAGTTCGGGCTGCGTGGTCCCAGTTTCGCCACCGCGTCGGCCTGCGCCTCGTCCAACCACGCGATCGGCCAGGCGTTCCACATGGTCCGCGCCGGGACGCTCGACCTCGCCGTGACCGGCGGCAGCGACGCGCCGGTGGTGTTCGGCCACCTCAAGGCCTGGGAGGCGCTGCGGGTGCTGACCGCCGATGCCTGCCGCCCGTTCTCGCGCGACCGCAGCGGCCTGGTGATCGGCGAGGGCGCCGGCATCGTGGTGCTGGAAGCCTGGGACCGCGCCGTGGCGCGCGGCGCGCGCATCCATGCCGAGCTGGTGGGCTTCGGCATGAGTGCCGACGCCGGCGACATCACGGCACCGGACGCCGAGGGCGCCGCCGCCGCGATGCGCGCGGCGCTCGACGACGCGGCGCTCGACCCGGGGGCGATCGGCTACGTCAACGCCCACGGCACCGGCACGCGGTTGAACGACCGCGCCGAATCGGCCGCGCTGTCGCTGGTGTTCGGGCGGCGGCTGCCGGACCTGCCGGTCTCCTCCAGCAAGTCGATGATCGGCCATTGCATGATCGCCAGCGGCGCGCTCGAACTGGTCGCCACCGTGCTGGCGCTGCGCGACGGGGTGCTGCCGCCCACCATCGGCTTCCGCGAGGCCGACCCGGACTGCGCCGTCGACTGCGTCCCGAACGCCGCCCGGCCGGTCGCGGTGGACGTGGCGCTGTCCAACTCGTTCGCGTTCGGCGGCCTCAACGCGGTGCTGGCCGTGCGCAACGTACCATGACCGGAGCAAGTGCCATCGCCACCTACGTGAACCGCATCGGCACCGCCGTGCCGCCGCACGACATCCACGCGCCGTTCATGGCATTCGGCCGCACCATGCTGGCCGACGAAAAGGCGCGGACCATGTTCGACCGCATGGCCGAGCGCGCCGCCATCGCCCACCGCTGGTCGTACTTCGTGCCGGGCCACCTGGAGGCGGGCGAGGTGGACGCGGGGCATTTCTACCGCCGTGGCGCCTTCCCAACGACGGCCGCGCGCATGGCGCTGTACGAGCCGTGGTCGCTCGAACTGTCGCTGGCGGCGGTGGCGGCGCTGGGCATCGAGGCCGAGCGGGACGGCATCACCCACCTGGTCGTCGCCTCCTGCACCGGCTTCAGCGCGCCGGGCCTCGACCTGCTGCTGTGCCGGCGGCTCGGGCTCGCCGCCAGCGTGGAACGGACGCTGATCGGCTTCATGGGCTGTTCGGCGGCGGTGCCGGCGTTGCGCGCGGCACACCACATCGTCCGCGCCGACCCGGCGGCGCGGGTGCTCGTGGTCAACTGCGAGCTGAGTTCGCTGCATTTGCAGGAGACCGCGGACCTCGAGCACGTGCTGACCTTCATGCTGTTCGCCGACGGCGCTGCCGCCGCCCTGGTCAGCGCCGACCCGGCCGGGTTCGAGCTGCGCGACTTCCGCAACAAGGTGCTCCCCGACAGCGCCGACCTCATCACCTGGCACATCGGCGACCAGGGCTTCGACATGCACCTGTCGGGCAGGGTGCCGGGCCGCATCGGCCAGGCGCTGCGCCAGGAGCTCGGCGAGGGCGAGGGCGGGCTGCTGCGCGGCGAAGGCGCGCAGGCGACCGACCTCTGGGCGGTCCACGCCGGCGGGCGCACCGTGCTCGACGCGGTGGAGATCGGCCTGTCGCTCGCCCCCACGGCGCTGCGCCACTCGCGCGCGGTGCTGCGCGAGTACGGCAACATGTCGTCGGCCACGGTGATGTTCGCGCTCGCCGCGATGCTGCGCGATCCGCGAGCGGCCGGCGGGCGCGGCATGGCGATGGCGTTCGGCCCCGGCGTGGTGGCGGAGACGTTCCGCTTCCAGATGCTGGAGTGACCGCGTGGACCTGTCGCGGCGCAGCGCGCTCACCGAGCTGATGGACACCGAGGCCACCGACGCGGCCGACTTCGCCCGCTGCCTGCGCGACCTCGCGACGGTCAACGTGGTGACGCTGGCGCACCGCCCGACACTGGCCTGGCTCAACCGCGCGGCGCGGGCGCTGCCGCCGGGCGCGCCGCTGTCGGTGCTGGACGTGGGGTTCGGCGAGGGCGACCTGCTGCGCCACATCCACCGCTGGGGCGCGCGACGCGGCTTGGCGCTGAGTCTTTCGGGAGTCGACCTCAACCCGCTCAGCACCGCCGCCGCCATCGCCGCGACGCCGCCGGAGCTGGGCGTGCGCTACGTCACCAGCGACGTGTTCGCGTATCGCCCGGACCCACGGCCGGATTTGGTGGTGAGCTCGCTGTTCACCCACCACCTGCCGGACCCGGCGGTGGTCGAGTTCCTGCGCTGGATGGACCGCGTGGCGGTGCGCGGCTGGTTCGTCAACGACTTGCACCGCAACGCCGTCTCGTATCACGGCTTCCGGCTGCTCTCGCGCGCCGCCGGCTGGCACCGTTTCGTGCGGCACGACGGCCCGGTGTCGATCGCCCGGAGCTTCCGCCGCGCCGAGTGGCGGCGGCTGCTGGCTGTGGCCGGCGTGCGCGCCGAGCTGCGCTGGCGGTTCCCGTTCCGCTACTGCCTGGGACACCTGCGCTGAGCCCCGT
>CAXTVL010000437.1:0-2871 GCA_964247515.1 uncultured Acetobacteraceae bacterium
GGCCGGGGCCGCGCCGCCGCCGAGTGCCGCGCTGCCGCCCGCGGCGCTGCCGGCCGCGGAACTGGTGGTGGCGAACGTCATCCCCTGCGACTGCAACATGCTGAAGTCAAAGCTGTAGGTAGGATCGGCCATGTCAGGTGTCCTTGTGTGATTCCGCCTGCCGGACCGCGCGGCCCGGTCGATGACGACCCGAGCCCGGTCTGGTGATCCGGTCGGCGATCAAGCACTGGACTGCGCGCAACGCATTTGCAAGTAAGACTCGAAGTGTCGAGCTGTATAATGCGGCGAGCCAAGCTAATCGTGACTTAAATTGTATCCGGATAGCCAATCCAAAAGCGTTTTTCGTACTGAGCACTGGCCAGGCCCGAACATTCGGGCCTGGCCATGCTGCGGGCGACTACATCGCCTGCTTGTAGTCGCCGTTGTGCCAGACGTACCAGACGTAGTTGACCGTCTTGACGTCGCCCTTGTCGTCGTAGGAGACGTTGCCGAGCACCGTGTTCCACGGGCCGCCCGATTTCAGCTCGGCGGCGACTTTCTTCGGATCGGTCGATCCGGCCTTGGTCGCCGCCTCGGCGAACGCCTGCACCGCGGCGTAGGTGTAGAGCACGTAGCCTTCCGGGTTGATGTGCTTGGCATCGAATTCCTTCACCACGTCCGCCGCCGCCGGGTTGAGCCGCGGGTCGGCCGCGAAGGTGTTCATCAAACCCTCGCCCGAAGCGCCGGTGATGCCCCAGAGATCCTTGGTTTGCAGCGAGTCGGGGCCAAGGATCTGGGCATTGAGGCCCTGCTCGCGCGCCTGGCGGGTGATCAGGCCCACTTCGGGGTGGTAGCCGCCGATGTAGATGACGTCGATCTTGGCCTGCTTGAGGCGGCTCACCAGCGCCGAATAGTCGTGCTCGCCGGCGACGTAGGCGGTGTACAAATCCTCGGTCTTGCCCTCGGCGTTGGCGTATTTCTTGGTCTGGTCGGCGATCCCCTTGCCGTAGGTGCTGTTGTCGTTGAGGATCGCGATGCGCTTGTCCTTGTAGGTGGTGGCCAGCGTGTGCCCGGCGAGCTTGCCCTGCTGGTCGTCGCGGCCGCAGGTGCGGAAGGTGTTCCAGCTTCCGGTGTCGGTGAACGCCGGGTTGGTCGAGGCCGGCGTGATCTGCAGGATGCCTTCCTCGGTGTAGACCTTGCTGGCCGGGATCGAGCTCGACGAGCAGAAATGCCCGGCCACGAACACCACGCCGTCGCCCGCGAACTTGTTGGCGACCGAGACCGCCTGCTTCGGGTCGCAGGCGTCGTCGCCGATCTCCAGCGCGAGCTTCTGGCCGAGCACGCCGCCCTTCGCGTTGATGTCGTCGACCGCCTGCTGCGCGCCCAGCTTGAGTTGGCCGCCGAACGCGGCATACTCGCCGGTGATCGGGCCGGCGGTGGCGATCTTGATCTGTGCCCGCGCCGGTGCGGCGGCCGCGAGCGCCAGCAGTGCCGCGCCCGCGAACAGAGTGCGTTTGGTCATCTTCGTTTGCCCTCGTAACAGTTGCCGTCCGCGCCGGACGCGCGGCAGGAGTGCAAACTAGGCGCCGCGCGGGTTTGCGGGAAGCCCTCGCCTATGCCGGCGCGGCGCGCCCGATCACGGTCCACAGCGGGTCGCCGCGCCGCGGCGTGAACGCCCGGGCTTCGGTCGCGGCGAACCCCGCCGCCCGCAGGTAGGCCGCGACCAGCCGTTGTTGCTCCGGTCCCGGCAGCGCCTGCCAGATCGCGACCGCCTTGGTGGGAAAGCAGCGGTTCGAGAACGACACCACCAGCGGCGCGTCCGGCCGCAATGCCCGCGCCACCTCGCGCAGCACCTCGACCGGGCGTTGCAGGTACTGCACGGAAACGCACAGGCCGGCGCCGTCGAACGCTCCGGTGTCGAGCGGCAAGGCTGGCTCGGCGTTGAGGTCCTGCACGAACCAGCGCGACAGGCGCGGGTTGGCGGCCAGTTCGCGCGCGTTCATGCCGTGGCCGACCACCGAGGCGTACGCGACGTCCGCGGGCAGGTGGCTGACCCAACTGCTCATCAGGTCGAGCACCGCGCCGCCTGCCGGCAGCACCTCGCGATAGATGTTCGTCACCGCCGCGATCGCCGCGTCGTCGATGTGGGTGACCAGACGCGGCTGGACATAGAACGCCGTATCCGGCGAGCGGTCCTGCTTGTCGAACGCCGCCGTCGGCAACCCTGGCAATTGCTCCATGGCCTGGCATATCGGCGCGCCCCTCCGACATTCCAGCCATGTCCCGCCCCTGGGTTCCGCGTCGCGTCCTGGTCACTCCCTCCGCCCTCGCGTGGCCGAACGGGGTCGCCATGGTCGAGCGCGCGGCGGCGCTCGGGTCGGAGATCGTGCGGCTGCAGGCCGACCGGCTGACCGGCCTGTCCGACGCCTACCGCGACGCCAAGACCACGCTGGCGATCGTCACCGCCAGCCCGAGCCGGCGACGGTTGCAGCCGATCCCGCCCAGCGCCGATTGGCGCTTCGACCTCGCCGAGGGCTGCCCGGCGCATTGCTCGTACTGCTACCTGGCCGGCTCGTTGGCCGGGCCGCCGATCATCCGCGCCTACGCCAACCTGCCGGAAATCCTGGCCGAGCTGCCGGCGGCGGTCGGCCACGGGCAGGTCACGTCGGTCTCCGCCGAGCGCGGCCACGAGGGCACCACGTTCGAATGCTCTTGCTACACCGACCCGCTGGCGATCGAGCACCTGACCGGCGGCTTGGCGGCCTGCATCGCCCATTTCGGCGCCTGGGACGCGCCGGTGCAGCTGCGTTTCACCACCAAGTTCGACGCCGTGGGGCCGCTGCTGGCCCTCAGGCACAACCGCCGCACGCGGGTGCGCTTCTCGGTCAACGC
>CAXTVL010000438.1:0-2862 GCA_964247515.1 uncultured Acetobacteraceae bacterium
GCGGAGACCGGCGCCGCGGGCGCCGCGCGCTCGGGCCGCATCGCCATCGAGGCGGTCTCCCCCGCCGTGGGCGACGGGCGCTTCGCCGCCAAGCGCACGGCGGACGAGCCGGTCACGGTCGCTTGCGACGTGGTGTGCGAGGGCCACGACCAGCTTGGCGTCGTGCTGCAATGGCGCGCGGGCGACCAGGAGGCGTGGCGGGAGGCGCCGATGGCGACGCAGGGCAACGATCTCTGGCAGGCGCGCTTCGTGCCCGACCGGGTCGGGCGCTGGCTGTTCCGCGTGGTCGCTTGGCGCGACGCGTTCGCCACCTTCCGCGACGAGCTGGCGAAGAAGAGCGCCGCCGGGATCGACGTGCGACTCGAGGTGCTGGAAGGCCGGGCGCTGCTGGAACAGGCCCGCGGCAGCGACCCGGATCTGGCGGCCGCACTGCAAGCGATCGAGGCGGGCGAGCGAGACGCGCAGGTCGCGGCATTGCTCTCGCCCGCGACGGCCACCGCGATGCGCCGCGCCGACCGGCGGCCGTTCGCCACCACCACCGGGGAGTACCCGCTCGACGCCGACCGCAAGGCAGCCGAGTTCGCCTCCTGGTACGAGATCTTCCCGCGCTCGATGAGCGACGACGAAACCAGGCATGGCACCTTCCGCGACGTGATCCGTCACCTGCCGCGCATCCGCGACATGGGGTTCGACATCCTGTACTTCCCGCCGATCCACCCGATCGGCCGCAAGAACCGCAAGGGCCGCAACAACTCGTTGACGCCCGCCGAGGACGATCCCGGCAGCCCGTACGCGATCGGCTCCGAGGACGGCGGCCACGAGGCGATCCATCCCGAGCTCGGCACGTTCGAGGATTTCGAGGCGCTGCGGCAAGCGGCCGCCGGGCACGGACTCGAGCTGGCGCTCGACTTCGCCATCCAGTGCTCGCCCGACCATCCCTGGCTGCGCCAGCACAAGGAATGGTTCGCCTGGCGTCCCGACGGCTCGATCCGCTACGCCGAGAACCCGCCGAAGAAGTACGAGGACATCGTCAACGTCGATTTCTACGCAGCCGGCGCGGTGCCGGGGCTGTGGGTGGCGCTGCGTGACGCGGTGGCGTTCTGGGCCGAGCGCGGCGTGCGGGTGTTCCGGGTCGACAACCCGCACACCAAGCCGTTCCCGTTCTGGGAGTGGATGATCGCCGACATCCGCGCCGCCTGGCCCGACACGCTGTTCCTGGCCGAGGCGTTCACCCGGCCCAAGGTGATGAACCGGCTGGGCAAGGTGGGCTTCACCCAGTCGTACACCTATTTCACCTGGCGCAACACGCGGCGCGAGCTGGAGGCGTACTCCACCCAGCTCGCCCAGGGGCCGGAGCGCGACTTCTTCCGCCCCAACTTCTTCGTCAACACGCCCGACATCAACCCGCCGTTCCTGCAGACGTCCGGGCGCCCCGGGTTCCTGATCCGCGCGGCGCTGGCGGCGACGCTGGCCGGGAGCTGGGGCGTCTACAGCGGCTTCGAGCTGTGCGAGGGCACGCCGCTGCCCGGCCGCGAGGAATACCTCGACTCCGAAAAGTACCAGTTGCGCGCCTGGGATTGGGAGCGGCCGGGCAACATCACCGCCGAGATCGCCCGGCTGAACCAGATGCGCCGGCGCAACGCGGCGCTGCAAACCCATCTCAACGTGACGTTCCTGTCGTCCGACAACGACCAAGTGCTGTTCTTCGAGAAAGCGACGCCGGACCGCGACAACGTCGTGCTGGTGGCGATCAGCGTCGATCCGGCGCGGCCGCAATCCTCGGCGATCGAGCTGCCGCTGTGGCGCTGGGGCCTGCCCGACCAGGCCAGCCTGCTGTGCGACGATCTGGTGGGCGACTCCACCTTCACGCTGGCCGGCAAGTACCAGCGCGTGGCACTGACGCCCGAGGCGCCGTACGCCGTGTGGCGCGCCCGTCCCGCAACCTGAGGCCAGCATGAACGACACCGCCCCATCCGCCGCCACCGCGACCGGGCCTGCCGGCCTCGGCGCCGCCGTCCTCGACCCGCTCTGGTACAAGGACGCGATCATCTACCAGTTGCACCTGAAGTCGTTCTTTGACAGCAACAACGACGGCGTGGGCGACATCCCCGGCCTGATCGAGAAGATGGACTACGTGGCCGAGCTCGGCGTCACCGCCATCTGGGTGCTGCCGTTCTACCCGAGCCCGCGCCGCGACGACGGCTACGACATCTCGGAATATCGCGGCGTCCACGAGGACTACGGCAACCTCGCCGACGTGCGGCGGCTGATCGAGGCGGCGCACGCGCGCGGCCTGCGGGTCATCACGGAACTGGTCATCAACCACACCAGCGACCAGCACCCCTGGTTCCAGCGCGCCCGCCTGGCGGCGCCCGGCTCGCCCGAGCGCGATTTCTACGTCTGGTCCGACACAGACGAGAAGTACGACGGCACCCGCGTCATCTTCGTCGACACCGAGCAGAGCAACTGGACCTGGGACGCGGTCGCCGGCGCCTATTTCTGGCACCGCTTCTACTCGCACCAGCCCGACCTCAACTTCGACAACCCGCGGGTCATGGACGAGGTGCTCTCGGTCATGCGCTTCTGGCTCGACCTCGGCGTCGACGCGCTGCGGCTGGACGCGGTGCCGTACCTGATCGAGCGCGAGGGCACCAACAACGAGAACCTGCCCGAGACCCACGCCATCCTGAAGCGCATCCGCGCCGAGATGGATTTGCACGCGCCGGGGAAGATGCTGCTGGCCGAGGCGAACCAGTGGCCGGAGGACGCGCAGGTGTATTTCGGCGAGGGCGACGAGTGCCACATGTCGTTCCATTTCCCGCTGATGCCGCGCATGTACATGGCGATCGCGCGCGAGGACCG
>CAXTVL010000439.1:0-2858 GCA_964247515.1 uncultured Acetobacteraceae bacterium
GCGCGCCGGCGCGGCGCGGCGCGCGCGCTGATGCAGGCCGCCGAGCACGAGGCCGCCCGCCACGGCCGCACCCTGCTCACCCTCGATACCCGCGCCGGCGACGCGGGCGAGGCGCTGTATCGGGCGCTGGGCTGGACCTACGCCGGCACGATCCCGGACTACGCGGTCGATGCCGCCGGCTCGCCGCACGACACGCTGCTGTTCTATAAACGGATCGAGCAGTGACCCGCCTCACCACCCACGTGCTCGACACCGCGACCGGCCAGCCAGCCGCCGGGCTGCGCGTCGAGCTGCATCGCCTGTCGCCGGGCGGCTCCCGCCAGGGCCTCGGCACGTGGACCACCAACGCCGGCGGCCGCACCGACGCGCCGCTGCTGGCTGGCGCCGCCTTCGAGCCAGGCGAGTACGAACTGCTGTTCGACATCGCGGGCTGGCGCGGCGCGGGCGGCTTCTACGACACAGTGCCGATCCGCTTCCGCATCACCGACCCGGCCGCGCACTGCCACGTGCCGCTGATCCTGGCGCCGTTCGGCTACTCGACCTACCGGGGCAGTTGATGCGCCTGCTGCTCGCCAACCCCAACACCTCGCAGGCCGTGACCGACGCGGTGGCCGCACGCGCGCGCGCGGTGGCCAGCGAGGGCACCGAGATCGTCCCCGTCACCGCGACCTTCGGCGCCCGGGTGATCGGCAGCCGCGCCGAGCTGGCGGTGGCCGAGCACGCCAGCCTCGACCTGATCGCGCGCAGGGCGGCGGGCTGCGACGCGGTGGTGGTCGCGGCCTCGACCGACAGCGGCGCGCGCGCGGCGCGCGAGCTGCTGGCGGTGCCGGTGCTGGGCCTCCCCGAATCGGCCCTGCACGTCGCCTGCCTGACCGGCGGCCGGTTCGCCGCCGTCACCCTGTCGCGCCGCAGCGGCCACACGCTGCGCGAGCTGATCGACGCCTCCGGCCTCGCCGGCCGCTGCTGCGCGCAACGCGCCCTCGACGCCACCCCGCTGCAACTGCTGGAGCGGCCGGACGAGCTGGCCGACCTCGTGACCGGCGCGGCGCGCGACGCGGTGGAGCGGGACGGCGCCGACGTGGTGGTACTGGTGGGCGCGGTGATGGCGGCGATGCCGGCGCGCGTCCAGCCGCACGTGCCGGTGCCGGTGGTCGAGGGCGTCGCCTGCGCGGTGACGCTGGCCGAGGCGCTGGCGCGCCTGCGGCTGCCCAAGGCCACGGCGGGAGGCTACGCGGCACCGCGCGGCCGCGCCTCGGTCGGGCTGGGCGAGGCGCTGAGCGGAATGCTGCAAGGAGACCCCGGATGAGCGCGTTGCTGGACGAGACCGCCTCGGGCGTGTTCGTGATCGCGGTGACGCCGTTCCGCGACGACGGCGCGCTCGACCTTGAAGGCTGCGACGGCATGGTCGAGTTCCATCTCGAACGCGGCGCCACCGGCCTCACCATCCTGGGCATCATGGGCGAGGCGCCGAAGCTGTCCGGCTCCGAGTCGACGGCGCTGGTGCGCCGGGTGCTGGGCCGCGTGGCTGGCCGGGTGCCGGTCGTGGTCGGCGTCTCCAGCCCCGGCTTCGCCGCGATGGCCGAGCTGGCGCGGGCGTCGATGGCCGAGGGCGCCGCCGGCGTCATGGTGGCGCCGCCCGCCACCCTGCGCACCGACGACCAGTTGCTCGCCTACATGCAGGCCGCCGCCGAGACCGTGGCGGGCGCGCCGCTGGTGCTGCAGGACTACCCGCTGGCGTCGGGCGTGCAGATGAGCGTGGGCGTGATCCGCCGCATGATCGAGACGATCCCGTCCTGCGTCATGCTGAAGGCGGAGGACTGGCCAGGCCTGCCCAAGATCGCGGCGCTGCGCGAGGCGGCGGGCCTGCGCCGGGTCAGCATCCTGACCGGCAATGGCGGGCTGTTCCTGCCCGAGGAGCTGCGGCGCGGCGCCGACGGCGCGATGACCGGCTTCGCCTATGGCGAGATGATGCGCGACGTGCTGGCGGCGCACCGGCGCGGCGATTTCGAGCGCGCCGCCGACCTGTTCGACGCCTACCTGCCGCTGGCGCGCTACGAGCAGCAGCCCGGCCTCGGCCTCGCGGTGCGCAAGCACGTGCTGGCCCGGCGCGGCGCCATCCCGTGTGCCGCGCAACGCCGCCCGGCGGCCACGCTGTCGGCGCGGGACATCGCCGACATCGCCTTCCTGGTGGCGCGCCAGGAGCGGCGGCTGGCCGAGTTGGGCTGAGATGCGCCTGCGCGCCATCGGCTCGCTGTCCACGCCGTTCGCGACGCCGGACGACTGCCCGCGCAACGGCCGCCAGCCCGCCGAACCGCCGCTGTGCCATGCCGAGATCGACGCGGCATTCCGGCCCGGCCTGCTGTCGCTGGACGGCTTCTCGCACCTGATCGTGCTGTACTGGCTGCACCTGCGCGACGGCGAGGCGGCGCTGACCTTCACGCCGCCGTTCGACGACGCGCCGCGCGGCGTGTTCGCGACCCGCGCGCCCTGGCGGCCGAACCCGATCGGGCTTTCCGTGGTGGCGTTCGAGGGCTTCGCCGGCCCGGGCCGGCTGCGGCTGCGCTACCTCGACTGCGTCGACGGCACGCCGCTGCTCGACATCAAGCCCTACCTGCCCAGCACCGACAGCGAACCTCACGCCAGCATCGGCTGGCTCGACCGCCACGCGAGGCAACCGGCATGACCGCGCGCGCCACCATCATCGACTGCGACCCCGGCACCGACGACGCCATCGCGTTGTGGCTGGCGCTGGCCTCGCCGGAGCTGGAGGTGAAGCTGGTCAGCGTGGTCGGCGGCAATGTCGGGCTGGAGCGCACGGTGGCCAACGCCTGCGCCATCGTGGCGCTGTCCGGCAGGCC
>CAXTVL010000440.1:0-2850 GCA_964247515.1 uncultured Acetobacteraceae bacterium
GCGCTGGAGCAGGCGCGGGCCGCGGGCGCCGGGCCGTCGGCGGCGATGGCGGCGGCGGTCCGCGCGGCGCACGAAGCGGTCTGCGCGCTGCCGTTCGACCGGCAGTCGGCGGTCGATCCGCCGGCCACGACGATCATCGCCGCATGGATCGACGGCGCCGGGGCGACGCTGGGCTGGCTTGGGGACAGCCGCGCCTACCTGCTCCAGCCCGGCGGCGGGCGGCTGCTGACGCGCGACCATTCCTGGATGGCGCTGGCGACGGAGCGCGGCGGGATGAGCGAGGCGGAGGCGCGGCGCGACCCGCGGGCGCACGCGCTGGTGCACTGCCTGGGGACCACCGACTTCGCCCGGCCCAGCCCCTGTCCGGAGCCGGGGGTGGCGCGGGTGCCGAAGGGCGAGGGCTGGCTGATGCTGTGCAGCGACGGCCTGTGGAACTACGCCGAAACGCCGGCGGCGCTGCTGCAGGCGGCAGGCGAAGGGCTGCGCGGCGACGCCGCCGACCTTTGCGGGCGCCTGGTGGACTTCGCGCGGCGCAGCGGCGGGCACGACAACATCACGGTGCTGGCCGCGCGGTTTGGGTGATCGCTGATTTCAACTCAGGTGCGCGGCTCGACAGGCATCGTCATGATCGGAGGCGGCGAAGGTTGGCCGTCGAAATACTCCGCAGGCTTGAGGAAGCCATTCTGGTGTAGGCTGCGGACCATGATCTGGCCGCTGTCGGGGTAGGTGCAGACCTCGTTGGGGTCATTCGTTCCGACAGCAAGATAGACAAGATCCTCCTCGAACGGATTGGCGATCTGATGCCCTATGCCCGTAGCTGCTGGGCACGACAGTACGTCTCCCGCTCCGATCTCTCGAACTCGTTCTCCGTAGCGGAATACGCCACGGCCCGAGAGCACAAAGAAGATCTCGTCCTCGATCTGGTGAGTGTGGAAAGGGCAGGCGCTCTGTCCTGGCGGCACCCGACTCAGGTTCATGCCGAGGTGTCTCATGCGCGGCAGCGAAGGAGTGAGCGGCTTGTAGAAGCTGATCCACCCCTCCGGCGCTTCGATGGCCTCCTCCTTGACGTTCTCGACGTTGACGACGTTGCAGACTTCCTCGCGGGACATGATCGATCCTGGTTTCTGACGCCCAGGAGATTAGCCGAGATTCTGGGCCCTTGCACCGCGCCGCCAATATCAGGCGACCATCTGCATCGAACTTTGGGTTCTGCCGCTGCCGGTCTCTTGGTGGGGATAATTGCTGATTTCGTCAGGGTGGTCTTGGAGTCCCCCCCGCTCTGACGCCGACCCAGCCGGCCGCTGCCTTATTCGATCCAAGAGCGCACACGCGCCGGGCAGGCTGTCGCTGCGGCGCGTGAGCCGCCGGATGCATGACCGCACCTGCCGGGCGCTTTGGACCGGAAGGTTCAGGCACCCCGGCCCATGACTGATTTGAAACCCCAACATAAATCTCTTCTCGTGATGCATAGGGAACGTTCCGAATTGGTCGGATAGAGATGGGCTGGTCGGCGCCCAAGCTGATCGAGACTCATTACTCGACGCCGCCCAAATTGACCAAGCAGTCCCACAGCAAACAACGCATATCGAGGGTCAATACAGACATGGCCAATTTCAAATGGAACAAGGGCGTCTCCGGCGACTGGGACGCTGCCGGCAACTGGGTGGGCGGGGCGGTCCCCAACGGCCCGGCGCCGGACGTGGTGATCGACGCGGCCCCGGCCAGCGCCGGGGGCAACTACACCGTGACCATCGCTGCGGGCACGAATAAAACGGTGAACTCGCTGGACCTGGCCAACTCGAACATCGGCCTGGAGGTTGACGGGACGCTGACCTTCGCGCCGGGTTCGACGGGTGCGCTGGGGCGCGAGTTCCAGAGCAGCCCGCTGACGGTCAACGGCGGCAGCGTCGTGAACGCCGGGCTGATGTTCACCTTCATCCAGACCCGGGGAGACGTCCACTTCACCGGCGCTAACCCGATCTACATCGCGTGGGAGCTGCAGGTGCTGGACGGCACCGCGACGGTCGATACGTCGAGCATCGCCCAGTACGACGCGGCCAAGCACACCCTGTTCGACGGGGCGTTCGAGGCGCTGGGCGCCGGCCGGACGATCAACCTCGGCGGCAAGGCCGGCGGCTTCGTCATGGATATCCAGAACCTCACGGGTCCGAAGCCCACGCCGACCCACAGCTACTGGACGCAGCTCATCTATGACGACCCCGGCTCGCAGATCAACGAGTGGAACGGCGCCAGCTACGTGTCCGTCGAGTCCACGCTGAAGCGGATCGACAACGCGGCCTACGTCAACGTGCGGAACGGTCGCGACTACACGACGGCCAACACCCTGACCATCGGCAAGGACGGCGTGTTCGAGCAGGCCGGCGGCACGCTCAGCACCGGCGGCCTGACGCTGGAGGCCGGCGGCCTGTTGATGGGCGGGATCTCGCCGACCGATTCCGGCGCGAGCATCGGCCGGGTGGTAGTGCAGGGCGCGGTGGCCAACAACGGGCAGATCGTCTCGGAGGGGCCGGGCATGGCGTTCCGCGGCGCCCTGTCCGGCACCGGGCAGATCACCTTCAACCGCACGGCCGTGCTGCCCGGCTTCGACACGCCGGTTCCCGCGGCGGTCGCCGGCACGCTGGAGGTGGGCAGCGTCGGCGCCGGGCAGACGGTGACGATGATCGGCAACGACACGTTGATCCTCGACAACCCGGCGGGTTTCGCCGGAACGGTCGCCGGGTTCGACGGCAGCGACAAGATCGTGGTCAACAGCGCCGCCGCGGTCACGGGCGTCAGCTACGCCGCCGGGGCCGGTGGCACCGGCACGCTCACGCTCAGCAACGGCTCGAC
>CAXTVL010000441.1:0-2845 GCA_964247515.1 uncultured Acetobacteraceae bacterium
GGCGGGTGTCGGTGCGGCGCGACGTGGCTTACGCGGGGCTTGACCCCCGGATTTCGGGCGCGGGAGCGCCACGGGCGCGGCGGCGCCGGCGGCGGTCCGACGGCCCGCCGGCACCTGGCGGCAAGTGCTGCGCTCGCGCTCGGTGGTGATCGGCGGCACGGTGATCCTGCTGGTGGTGGCGCTCGCCCTGCTGGCGCCGCTGATCGCGCCGTACAGCCCGGACCGGATCGGCACCGGGCGGCGGCTCTCCCCGGCCAGCGCCGCGCACTGGCTCGGCACCGACGAGTTCGGCCGCGACATCCTGAGCCGGGTGCTGTTCGGCGCGCGCTACACGCTCTATGTCGGCCTGGTCGCGGTCGGCATCGGGCTCGCGTGCGGGGTCGCGATCGGCGCCGTCGCCGCCTACGCCGGCGGCTGGCTCGGCGGCCTGCTGATGCGCGCCATCGACCTGCTCTACACCTTTCCCGACGTGCTGATCGCCTTGGGCCTGGTCGCCTTCCTCGGCCCCAACCTCACCAACGCCATGGTCGCGGTCGGCATCAGCGCCGTGCCGTATTATGCCCGCGTCACCTACGGCGTGGTGCTGGCGGAGCGGCAAAAGCCGTATGTCGACGCGGCGCGGGTGGTGGGCGCCAGCCACGCGCGGGTGATCCTGCGGCATCTGCTGCCCAACGTGCTGCCGCCGATGATCGTGGTGGCGTCATTGGGTTTCTCGGCCGCCGTGCTGTCGGCAGCGGCGTTGAGCTTCCTCGGCCTGGGCGCGCAGGCGCCGACGCCGGAATGGGGGCTGATGCTCTCCACCGGACGCAACTACATCACCCGCGACCCGTGGCTGGTGGTGGGGCCGGGGGTCGCGATCTTCGTCACCGTCGTCGCCTTCAACGTGTTCGGCGACGGCGTGCGCGACCTGCTCGACCCGCGCCTGCGGCAACGGACGCTGTAGCGATGGACAACGTCGTCGAGACCGCACTGTTGTCGGTGGACGGCCTGACGGTGCGGTTCGGCCAGGCGACCGCGCTGCACGGCGTCTCGTTCGCGCTGCGGCGCGGCGAGACGCTGGCGCTGGTGGGCGAGAGCGGCAGCGGCAAGTCGCTCACCGCGCTGTCGATCATGGGACTGTTGCCGCCGGGCGCCACCGCCGCCGGCGGCGCGGGCGTGGTGGGGGCGCCCGCCCGGCGGGGCCCGGCGCGCGCGCAACAGGCGCGGGCGCGCGGGCGCCGGGTCACGATGGTGTTCCAGGAGCCGATGACCTCGCTCAACCCGGTGCTGACCATCGGGCGGCAACTGACCGAGGGCATGGAGTTCCACCTCGGCACCGCCCACGCGGCGGCGGAGGCGCGCGCGGTCGAGCTGCTCGCCCTGGTCGGCCTGACCGAACCCGCGCGGCGGATGCGGCAATACCCGCACCAGCTCTCGGGCGGGATGCGGCAGCGGGTGATGATCGCCATGGCGCTGGCCTGCGAGCCCGACCTCGTCATCGCCGACGAGCCGACCACGGCGCTCGACGTCAGCATCCAGGCGCAGATCATCGACCTGTTGCTGGACCTCAAGGCGCGGCTCGGCACCGCGATCCTGCTCATCACCCACGACCTCGGCGTGGTGGCCGAGATGGCCGACCGCATCGCGGTGCTGTACGCGGGCCACGTGGTCGAGACCGCCGGGGCCACCGAGCTGTTCGACGCGCCGCGCCACCCGTACACCGAGGGGCTACTTGCGGCGGTGCCCCGGCTCGACCTGCTGCTGGCGGCATCGGACCGCCCAAGGCTTGCCGAGCTGCCCGGCGGCGTGCCGGCGATCACCGAGCGCGTCGCCGGCTGCCCGTTCACGCCGCGCTGCCCGCTCGCGACGGCACGGTGCGCCCAGGCGATGCCGCCCACCACACAGGTTTCGCCGACCCACTCGGTCGCCTGCTGGGAGCGCGCGGCGTGAGTGCGGCGCTGGTGCTGGACGGATTGCGGAAGGAGTTTCCCCCTTCCCGCCGCTGGTTCGGCCGCGCCGTGCCGCCGGTGCGCGCCGTCGACGACGTGAGCTTCGAGATCGCCCCGGGCGAGACGCTGGGCCTGGTGGGCGAGAGCGGCTGCGGCAAGTCGACGCTGGCCCGGCTGGTGATGCGCATGATGCCGCCCACCGCCGGCTCCGTTCTGGTCGACGGCAGCGTCGTCGCGACGCTGCTGCCGCGCGACGTGCTGGCCTATCGCCGGCGCGTGCAGATGATCTTCCAGGACCCGTACTCCTCGCTCAACCCGCGCATCCGCGCCGGCGAGCTGATCGCCGAACCGCTGCGCATCCATCGTCTCGCGCAGGGTCGCGCGATAGCGGCGCGGGTGCGCGAACTGGCGGACCAGGTGGGGTTGGCCGCCTCGTCGCTGTCCCGGTTCCCGCACGAGTTCTCCGGCGGCCAGCGCCAGCGCATCGCCATCGCCCGCGCGCTGGCGGTGTCGCCGCAGGTGCTGGTGGCCGACGAGCCGGTCTCGGCGCTCGACGTGTCGGTGCGCGCCCAGGTGCTGAACCTGCTGGCCGATTTGCAGGAGCGGCGCGGGCTGTCGTACCTGTTCATCTCGCACGACATCGGCACGGTGGCCTACCTCAGCCACCGCGTCGCCGTGATGTACCTCGGCGCCATCGGCGATATCGGGCCGGCGAAGGCGGTGTTCACCGGGCCGCGCCACCCGTACACGCGGCTGCTGCTGGAGGCGGTGCCGGTGGCGCACCCCCGGCTGCGGACGCGGCGGGAGGTGCTGCGCGGCGAGGTGCCGAGCGCCGCCGGCGGCGACGCCTGCCGCTTCGCGCCGCGCTGCCCGATGGCCGCCGAGCGCTGCCGCGGCGCGCCGCCGCTGCCGCGCGC
>CAXTVL010000442.1:0-2843 GCA_964247515.1 uncultured Acetobacteraceae bacterium
TGCTGGCGCCGAGCCGCGGCGTCACGTCGCCGCGCACGAACGGCATGTCCGCCACCTTGTGCAGTTGGCCGGTCCCCGGGTGCGGCTCGTGGGCGACCATGTGGCCCGAATCCTGGCCGAGCTTGGTCATGGAATGGAACCGCGGCGGGTTGCTCCCCGGCTGCGGGCCGAAATGGTTGGTGTCGCCGACATCGGGATAGTCGCCGATCCGCACCATGGCCTCGTGGAACTCGTTGTCCCTGCCGCCGACAGGAAGGCGCGGCCCGACATCGGCGGACGACAGCGGCCTGCCCTCCGGTGCCGGTCGGTCGACGGGGGATAGGGCCATGGCTGCCTCCTCTGAACTGGGCTCCGCGCCCTGGGTGTTGGACGCGGCCACAGCTACCACGACCACCTGACCGCGACCTGACCGGGATGTGGCGAGCGCGCGCCGCCACACCCCGCAGGAACGGCTCAGATCGGCAGCACGTCGGGGATGTCGTTGGGGAACTTGGCGATGTCCTGGTCGGACAGGTTGAAGTGCGCCGCGACCATGGCGCGCGGCGTGTGGGCCAGCCAGTCGGACAGCGAGATGTTCTCGTAACGACCGGACTTGAAGATTTCCAGGAACACCAGGTCGGTGTCGCCGACGTTCTTGATGTAGTGGCCGAAGTTGCGCTTGATGTAGCCGATGTCGCCCGCCTTGAAGTTGTTGGTGGCGGATTTCGGCCCGGTGTCGAACACCGTCATCTGCGCCGAGCCCTTCACGTAGTACTGCCATTCGTCGGCGTTGGGATGCCAGTGCATCTCCCGCATCCCGCCGGGACGGACCGTGACCAGCGCCGCGGCGACGGTGGTCGAGGCGGCGAAGTTCGTGCTGTCGGCGATCTGCACCGTGCCGCCCGTGGTCCGCTTGGCGACCGGACCGCTGCCGAGCGAGTAGGTGAACGGATGCGGCGGCGCGCCGCGCGGGCCGCGCACGGCGTCCTGGTCGGCCGCGAGCGGGCCCGGCACCTCGGACTGGAAGATCCACAGATTGTGCAGCGGGATCTTGCCGAAGGTCTCCGCCGGCACCGCGAAGTTCTGCGCCAGGATGTCGGGCGGCGTGTGCGCCATCCAGTCAGTCACCAGCAAGGTGCTGAACTCCGACTGCGCGCCGTTGTCGAAGGCGAGGATGAACTCGCACCCGTCCGGCCCCAGCCCCTGCAACGAGTGCGGGTAGCCGGCCGGGAAATACCACAGGTCGCCCTCCTTCACGTCGGCGACGTAGGCGCGGCCCTCGGTGTCGATCGCGGTGACGCGGCAATGGCCGTACGACACGTAGGCCCACTCGGCGGCCTGGTGCCAGTGCAGCTCGCGCACGCCGCCGGCCGAGAGGCGCATGTTGACGCCGGCGATCTCCTCCGAGATGGCGAAGTCGGCCTGCGTCACCTGGCGCGCCCAGCCGCCGGCCTGGGTGCGCCGCGGCGCGATGTTGAACGACGACCAGAACAGCTTGAGGCCGCCCACGTCGGTCGCCGGCGGGTTGAACGCCTGCGGGAACTGCCCGGTCAGCGCCGGGTTCTGCGGCCCCGGGTCGACGGCGCTGCGCGGCGTGTTCTGGGTGTTGACGGCCCCCTCCGGCGGCTCGTCCGGGTTGCCGAAGCTCGCGGCGGAGGCGGCGGAGGCGGCGGTCATGGCGCCGGTCACAACTCCCGCGGCCAACAGGTTGCGACGTGAGAAATCGGTCATCGGAATTTCCTTCGGTTGCGTGGGTCGCCGAGGCCGGGTGAGCCCTGGGGCCGAACGTTGGCAACGCCCCAATGTTTGCCACCACGGCTCGGCGCAACGGCCCATGCAGCGAAGGAATGGGCCGCGGTCGGCTCAGTCGTCGCCTTCGATCGCCGCGAGGCAGCGCCGTACGCTGGCGCGCAGCCACTGGTGCTCGGCCTGGGTGTCGCGCCGGCGGTGCCAGGTCATCGTGAGATGGATCGCCGGCGCGGCGCAAGGCAAGTCCCGCTCGACCAACTTGCCGTCCTGACGCAAGCGCGCCGCGACCCGCGCCGGCAGGATCGCCACCAAGTCGGCCCTGACCAGCGCGTCCGGCGCGGCCAGGAACGGCCGGCCGCGCGCCACCGCGCGCGCCCGGCCCGCTGCCGCCAGCGCCGCTTCCAGGAATCCCTGGTCGTCCCCGGTCGAGGTGAGCACCAGGTGGCGCAGCGACGCCAGCCGCTCCAGCGTGAGTTCGCCCACCGCCGCCGGGTGCTGGCGACGCATCACCGCGACGTAGCGGTCGGTCAGCACGCGGCTGCACTTGAAGCGCTCGCCGCCGTCCAGCAGCCGGGTCAGCGCCAGGTCGATCACCCCGGCGTCGAGCGCGTCCAGCACGTCGCGCGTGCCGCTCGGCAGCACCGTGAGCGCGAGCCCCGGTGCCTCGTGGCGCAGCGCGTCCACGATCCGGTTGGCCAGCGCGAAGGCGGTGTAACCGTCGACCGCGATCGTGACCTGTCCGGTCATGTCGGCCGGCCGCGCGGCTTGCGGTTCGAGCGCCACCTGCAGCCCGGCCAGCGCCTCGCGCACCGCGCCGCCGAGCTGCTCGCCGCGCGAGGTGGGCGACATGCCGCCCGGGCCACGCACCAGCAGCTCGTCGCCGAGCGCCAGGCGCAGCCGGGCGAGCGCGTGGCTGACCGCCGGCTGGCTCATGCCGAGCCGCTTGCCGGCCTGGGTCAGGCTGCGGCTGCGCAGGATGGCGTCGAACACCACCAGCAGATTGAGGTCGAGGCCCGCCAGGCTGCCCATCGTCGCGCCGGCTAGGCCGCCGCCTCGATCGCCGCCTCGGCGTCGAGCCAGTCCGCCTCGGCCGCCGCCGTCTCGCGGGCGATGGC
>CAXTVL010000443.1:0-2842 GCA_964247515.1 uncultured Acetobacteraceae bacterium
GATCTGCTCGGGCGTGGTGAACCGCAGCATCGGCTGCTTCTCTGCCAGCAAATCGTGCGTCACCGCCGCGACCTCGCGGCCTTCGGATGCGGCCCGCGCGTCAAGTTGCCGCTGCACCAGCGGCGTCAGCACCCAGCCGGGACAGATCGCGTTGCAGGTCACGCCCGAATCGGCCAGTTCGATCGCCGCCACCTTGGTCAGCCCGACCAGCCCGTGCTTGGCCGCGACATAGGCGGCCTTGCCGGCGCTGCCGACCAGGCCGTGCGCCGAGGCGATGTTGACGATGCGCCCCCAGCCCTGCCGCCGCATCACCGGGATCGCGGCACGGCTGGCGTGGAACGCGCCGGACAGGTTGATCGCGATGATGCGGTCCCATTGCTCGGTCTCGAACGCCTCGATCGGCGAGACGTGCTGCACGCCGGCGTTGTTGACCAGGATGTGCGCGCCGCCCAGCTCGCGCTCGGCCTGCGCCACCATCCCCGGCACCTGCTCGGGGTGGGCGATGTCGCACGGCGAGTAGGCGACCGACACCGCGTGGCGCTCTGCGATCTCGGCGCGCAGCCGCTCCAGCTCGTCGGGCTCGCCGAAGCCGTTCAGCAGGATCGCCGCCCCTTGCGCCGCCAGCGCGTGTGCCACCCCCAGGCCGATGCCGCTGGTCGAGCCGGTGACGATCGCCACCCGCCCCTGTAGTTCGCCCATGCCGCCCCCGCTGCTCGCGTTCCGCCCGCCTGATGAGCATACTGCGCCGCGTCACGCGAGAGGAGCATCCCTTGGCCACCAGGCGAAATGTCATCGCGGCCCTGTTGGGCGCCACCCTGTCGGCCGGTCCGGCGGAGGCACTCACCGCGCCGAGCCTCACGGCGATCGATCCGGCCACCTCCACGGTGACGTTCCGCGCCTACGCCATGGGCATCGTCCCGCTCGACGGCGCCTTCCGGCGGTTCCACGGCTCGGTCGCGATCGCCGGCACGGCGCCCATGGCCTGCGAAATCGACGTGCAGGTCGAGGTCGCGAGCCTTGCCATGGAGGATGCCGGTCGCACGCCGGACGTGCTCTCGGCCGACCTGCTCGACGCCGCGCAGTACCCGGTGCTGGCCTATCGCGGCCGCTGCGCCGGCGACAAGATGGTAGGGGCGCTGACCATGCACGGCCAGACCCACCCGCTGACCCTGCGGATCGACCACGACCACGGCGTCTACACCGCGAGCGCCCCGGTGCGGCGCGCCGATTGGGGGGTGGTCGGGCGGCCGATGACCGCCGGCGCCACCGTGCGCATCCGCTTCAGCACCCGCCTGCCATAGCCCGACGTGGCAACGGTTCACCCGTGGCAACGAAGCCATGCCGGCGGCGTTCGGGTGGCGCAGGCCGGACGCCGGCCCTGAGCCACACAGCACGAGGGACACCATGGCGACGCAGACGCACTACACGCGCAACAAGCTGGACAGCAACGCGAAGAAGGTCTCGATGGAGCTGCTGAACGCGCGGCTCGCCGACCACATCGACCTGGCGCTGATCACCAAGCAGGCGCACTGGAACATCAAGGGGCCGAACTTCATCGGCGTCCACCTGATGCTCGACGAGCTGCGCACCGCGGTCGACGGCTACACCGACAAGATCGCCGAACGCGGCGTGCAACTCGGCGGCACCGCGCTGGGCACCAGCCAGGTGGTCGCCAAGGCGACCAAGCTGGCGCCGTATCCCACCGACATCTACAAGGTGGGCGACCACCTCAAGGCGCTGGCCGACCGCTTCGGCGAGGTCGCCAACGCGGTGCGCGCCAACATCGACGAGACCGACGAGGTGGGCGACGCCGACACCGCCGATCTGTTCACCGAGGTCTCCCGAGGCCTCGACAAGTGGCTGTGGTTCATCGAGGCGCATTTGCAGGAAGGCATGTCGCCCGACGCCATCGCCAAGGCCTGATCTCCGCCGAATCGCTTGCCCGGCCTCGGCCGCACTGCCTAGAGTGCGGCCGAAGTGCCGGGAACACACCATGAACGACGACTTGTTCGGCGCGCCCTCCGCCCGCCGTGCCGCCAGAACCGCGGCTCCTGAGTCCGACCGCGACGCCGGCAGCTACTCCGCCAAGGACATCGAGGTGCTGGAGGGGCTGGAGCCGGTGCGGCGCCGGCCCGGCATGTATGTCGGCGGCACCGACGAGACGGCGCTGCACCACCTCGCCGCCGAGATCATCGACAACGCCATGGACGAGGCCGTGGCGGGCCACGCCACCGCGATCGAGGTGACGCTGGAGGCCCACAACACGCTCGCCGTGCGCGACAACGGCCGCGGCATCCCGGTCGACCCGCATCCGAAGTTCAAGCAGCTCTCGGCGCTCGAAGTGATCTTCACCACCCTGCACTCCGGAGGCAAGTTCGGCGGGAAGGCCTACGAGACCTCGGGCGGCCTGCACGGCGTCGGCAGCTCGGTGGTCAACGCGCTGTCGGAATCGATGGAGGTCGAGGTGGCGCGCGAGCGGGTGCTGTGGCGGCAGTCGTACTCGCGCGGCAAGCCCACGACCAAGCTGGTGAACGCCGGCGCCGTGCAGAACCGACGCGGCACCACCATCCGGTTCCGGCCTGACCCGGAGATCTTCGGCCCGCTGGCGTTCGGCCCGGCGCGGCTGTACCGGCTGTGCCGCTCGAAGGCATACCTGTTCCGCGGGGTGACGATCCGCTGGAAGTGCGAGGCCTCGCTGCTGGCCGGGCTGCGCGAGCCGGTGCCGGCCGAGGCGGTGCTGCACTTCCCCGGCGGCCTGCGCGACAGCCTGGAGGCCGACACCGAGGCGCTGCCCCGCATCGGCGGCATCTGGGCCGGCGACGCCGAGCTGCCGCCACGCGCC
>CAXTVL010000444.1:0-2835 GCA_964247515.1 uncultured Acetobacteraceae bacterium
ACCGTCGACAGCGCCGATGCCTCGGGATGGAAATGCGCGAGCCGCATCCCGAGCGCGCTCGGGTCCAGCATCCGGTAGCCGCCGGTGGCGATCTCGTTCAATCGCGCGCCGACCACGACCAGCAAGTCCGTCTCGGCCACGCGGGCGGCCAGGACGGGGCTGATGCCGAGGGTGAGATGGCCGGCGTAGTTCGGATGGTCGTTGTCGAACAGGTCCTGACGGCGGAACGAGGCCGCCACCGGCAGCGCCCAGCCCTCGGCGAAGTCCTGGATCGCGGCACGCCCGGCCTCGCTCCAGCCGCCGCCGCCCAGCACCAGCAGCGGTGCCGTGGCGCCCGCCAGCGCGTCGCGCAGCCGCGCCATGTCGGGGCCGCGCGGGGCGGCTTGGACCGGCGCGTATGGCCGCGCGTCGGCGACCGCCACCCGCTCCGCCAGCATGTCCTCGGGCAGCGCCAGCACCACCGGGCCGGGCCGGCCGGACGTCGCGCACTGGAACGCGCGCGCCACGTATTCCGGGATGCGCGCGGCGGTGTCGACCTCCGCCACCCATTTCGCCAGGGCGCCGAACATGGCGCGGTAGTCGACCTCCTGGAATCCCTCGCGGTCGCGCAGCGCGCGGTCGATCTGGCCCACGAACAGGATCATCGGCGTCGAATCCTGCCGCGCGGTGTGCACGCCGACGCTGGCGTGGGTGGCGCCGGGGCCACGGGTCACGAAACAAAGGCCGGGCCGGCCGGTCAGCTTGCCGTCGGCCTCGGCCATGTTGGCGGCCGCCCCCTCGTGCTTGGCGACCACGATATCGATTTGCGGTGAGTCGACCAGCGCGTCGAGCACGTCGAGGTAGCTCTCGCCGGGCACGCAGAACGCGCGGTCGGCGCCGTGCGCCAGCAGCGCGTCGACCAGGATGCGGCCGCCGCCGCGCGCGGCCTCAGCCATCCGCTTCGGCCGTCTCCCGGTGACGTGGCAGGGTCAGCGTGATCCGCGTGCCCTGGCCCGGTGCCGTGTCGATCCGCAGCCGCCCGCCCGACTGCTCGGCGAAGCCCGTCACCATCGACAGGCCGAGGCCGGTGCCCTTGCCGCGCTCCTTGGTGGTGAAGAACGGCTCGCTCGCCTTCTGCGCCACCTCCGGCTCCATGCCCTCGCCGGTGTCGGCCACGGTCAGCGCGATCCATCGCCCGGCATCATCGTGGGCGCGCGTGCGCACCGTGAGCTGCCCGCCTTGCGGCATCGCGTCCGCCGCGTTGCGCGCCAGGTTGATCAGCGCCAGCTCCAACTGGCCGGCGTCGAGCCGCACCGGGCAGGGGCCGGGCGCCAGGTCGAAGCTGACCGCGACGGCGCTGCCCACGACCTGCGCCAGCAGGTCGTCCATCGCCGCTACCAGCAGGTTGAGGTCGGCGGGCTGCGCGTGGTGGAACTGCCGTCGCGCGAACGACAGCATCTGCTGCGTGAGCCGCCCGGCTTGACGCGCCGAACGCTCGACCCGCTCCAGTTGCCGGGTCTGGCGTTCGTCGACGGCGCGCTCCAGCGCCTGCTGCGCGCTGCCGATCACCACCGTCATCAGGTTGTTGAACTCGTGCGCCACGCTGGACGCCATGCTGCCCAGCGCCTCCATGCGCTGCGAGCGCTGCATCACCTCCTCGGCCGCCTTGCGCCGGGTCACGTCGAGCTGGCTGCCGAAGAAGTAGATCAGCCTTCCTTCGGCGTCGAACACCGGGCTGATGTACAGCGCGTTCCAGAACGGCGTGCCGTCGCGCTTGTAGTTGATCATCTCGACGGCGATGTCCTCGCGCGCCACGATCGCCTCGCGCAACCGTTGCAGGGCCGCGGGGTCGGTGTCCGGTCCCTGCAGGAAGCGGCAGTTGCGGCCGAGCAGCTCCGCCGCCTCGTAGCCGGTCATGCGCTGGAACGCCTCGTTGACGAACACCAGCGGCATGTCGGGCTGGTTCGGGTCGGCCAGGCACATCGGCATCCGCGTCATCTGCACCGCGGCGAAGAAGATGTCCTTGCCGTCCAGGCCGCATCCCTCGGAGGCGATGTTGCGCCCCTCGCTGGTGTGGTGGCCGCTCACATCGGGATCGTCCGGCAACCGCCTCTGGTCAAACCCCATCATCCCTCCTCGCCTCTGAGACCATTCCGGGCAGCATGTAACATCGGTGACTTGCAGCGGCAGACCGAAATCTATGCCAAAAGCGTAATATTTTGCTCCGGGGCGGATGGATGGGCGGCCTGTCCCCTTGCCCGCGGCCCGGCCTCGGGCCACCCTAACCTCGGCGGCATCATACCAGGAGGGTCGCAAGGAGGGTCGGTGGCCGGCAAACGGGTGCTTGTGGTCGAGGACGAGGCGCTGGTGCGACTGATCCTGGCCGAGACCCTGGAGGACGAGGGGTTCGAGGTGGTCGAGGCCGCAACCGGCGACGAGGCCGCGCGCCTGCTCGACGAGGTGGACGGCTTCGACCTGGTGGTGACGGACATCCAGATGCCCGGCGACCTCGACGGCATCGCCGTCGGCAAGCGGGTGCGTAGCCGCCACGCCCACGTCCCGGTGATCTACGTGACCGGCCGGCCGGACAGCATGGTCACGGGCTCGCTCGGCTGGCGCGACGCGTTCGTGCGCAAGCCGTACGGGCCGCGCGACATCATCGCGGTGGTGAGCCGGGTGCTGGCCGCCTAGCGCCGCGTGCTGGTCCTGGTCCGCCACCCGGCGACGGGCTTGCCGCCAGGCACCTGCTACGGCCGGCTCGACGTGGCGGTGGCCGATCCAACGGACGTCGCGCCGATCGTGCGACGGCTCGCGGACTTGCCGCCATTCACGCTCTGGTCCAGTCCGGCGACGCAG
>CAXTVL010000445.1:0-2834 GCA_964247515.1 uncultured Acetobacteraceae bacterium
CAGGTGTCGCGGTCCTCCGGCTCGCCGGTGGTGTCGGGCAGGATCACCAGCGGCGCCTGCAGCCCCTTGGCGCCGTGGACGGTCATGATCCGCACCGCGTTGCCGGCCGCCTCCGGCTCGCGCTTGACCTGCGCCGCCGCCTGCCGCAGCCAGTGCAGGAAGCCCTGCAGCGACGGCGGATGGCTGGCCGCGAAGCCGAGCGCCGAGGACAGCAGTTCGTCGAGCGGCTCGGCCGCCTCCTGCCCGAGCCGTCCGAGCAGCCGCGCCCGCCCGCCGAGCGGCCCCAGCGCCTCGGCCAGGATCGCGTGCGGGGGGGCGTAGTCGACCCGCGCCAGCAACTCGGCGAAGAACGCCGCCGCCGCCCGCCAGTCGGCCCGCTCGTGGGCGCGCCGGCGCAGCGACTCGATCAGCCGCCCGGGGCGCCCGACCGCCAGCGCCTCCAGGCTGTCGTGCGACAGATTGCCCAGCGGCCCGGTCAGCACGCAGGCCAGCGCCAGGTCGTCCTCCGGCAGCAGCAGCGCGTCGGCCAGCGCCAGCATGTCGGCCACCGCCGGCTGTGCCGTGAGCGCCATGCGGTCCAGCCCCGCGACCGGGACACCCCGCGCCTTGAGCGCGCGCACCAGGCTGCGGCCGAGGTTGTCGCGGTGGCGCACCAGCACCAGCACGTCGCCCGGGGCGAGCGGGCGGCCTTGGCTCTCCAGCATGGTGCCGCCCGAGGTCTCGCGGGCGATCCAGCCCGCCAGGTGTTCGGCCAGCGCCTGTCGCGCGCCGATGGCGTGGAAGTTGGCTTCCGGCACCTGCCACGCCGCCTTCCGCATCGGCTCCGGCCTCGGCACCAGCGGCCACAGCTCGACCCGCCCGGCGTGGCCGGCGCGGTGGACGCGGTGGTGCAGCACGTCCTCGGTGACGCCCGCGGCGGCATCGGGATGGGCGAACACCGCGTCGACCAGCGCCAGCACCGGCGCCGTCGAGCGGAACGACACGTCGAGCGCCACGTCCTCCCAACGCTGCCCGGCGTCGCGCGCGCGCTGGCCGAGCCGGGCGTTCCAGTCGTCGAACGCCGCCGGCTCGGCGCCCTGGAACGAGAAGATCGACTGCTTGCGGTCGCCCACCGCGAACACCGTGCGCGCCGCCTCGTTCGCCCCGGCGCCGGCGTGGAACTCGGCGGTCATGGCGCCGGCGATGTGCCACTGCGCCGGCGCGGTGTCCTGCACCTCGTCGAGCAGCAGGTGGTCGAGCCCGCCGTCGAGCTTGAACAGCACCCAGGCGGCGCCGGGGTCGTGCAGCAGCGCCAGCGTGCGCGTCACCAGGTCGGCGTAGTCGAGCTGCCCGGCGGCCGCCTTGCCGCGCGCGTAGCCCTCGGTCACGGGCAGCGCCAGGGCCAGCATGGCGGCGGCGGCCTCGGCGTGGCGGGCGGCGCGCAGCGCGGTCTCGACGCGGACGACGCGCGCCTGCTCCTCCAGCATCGCATCCAGCAGATCGGGTCGCTTTTTCGCGAGCGCGTCGTTGACAAGGTTCTTGGCAGCGCGGGGCTTGCCACCGAGGATAAGAAAGCAATCCTTCCACGTCGACCAATGTGCCGATCGCGACGCCACCTCATCGCTCAGCCAGTCAAGCAGCGTCTCCGCCTGCTGGGCCACGGCCGGCGAGCCAATTTTCATGATGTCGCGAAGCGGCTCCACCAGCCGCGCTTCGTCGCGCCACTCGACCGCCTCGCGCAGCACCGTCGCTTCGCTATCGGGCGCGTCGAGCAGCTTTCGGATGGCGGCGGCCCGCGCCTCGGGCGACAGCCGGCGCAGCGCTTCGAGCCGCGCCCGGTCGCCCTGCAACGCCCCGGCGAGCTTGTGGAAGTCGCGCGCGGAGACGAGGTGCGCCGCCCGCAGCAACGCGCCTTGCAGTTCGCCGGTGTGGGTGGCGCCCAGCATCGCCTCGCCCGCCGCCAGCAGCGTGCCGCCGGCCTCGATGTCGTCGGCGACGCGGAAATGCGGCGACAGCCGCGCCTCCAGCGGGAAGCGCCGCAGCAATGACTGGCAGAAGCTGTGGATGGTGCCGATCCGCATCCCGCCCGGCAGGTCCAGCACGCGCGCGAACAACGCCCGCGCCGCCGCCCGCACATCGGCGTCCGGCGTGATCGCCAGCGCGCGCAGCCTCGCGTCCAGCGCCGCGTCGTCCAGCGTCACCCACTCGCCCAGGGTGCGCCGCAGCCGCAGCGCCATCTCGGCGGCGCCGGCCTTGGTGTAGGTCAGGCACTGGATGCGCGCCGGGTCGGCCCCGGCCAGCATCAGCCGCAGCAGCCGGTCGGTCAGCAGCTTGGTCTTGCCCGACCCGGCCGAGGCCGCGACGAAGGCGCTGACCGCGGGATCGGAGGCGACCAATTGCGCCTGGCTGGCGCGCTCGCCCGGGGAGGCTTCCGGCCCGAGGCCGCTGGTCACGTTCATTCCGAAGCCTCGCCCCACTCGGCGACCCGCGCCAGTTGCGCATAGTCGGCGAAGCGCGGCTTGCGCGAGGGGTGCGGCGCGTGCGGGTAGGGGCGGGACGGGCGCGCGAACTCGGCGAGCAACCTGCGCAACTCGATCGTGGCCGCGTCGACCTTTTCGGCGGTATCGCGGTGGTCGCCCTCGAACAGCAACCGCGGCTTGCCTGGCTCGCGGCCGCCGCTCAGGCTCCAATACAGCAGTCGCATGTCGGGGCCGGCGAATTCGGGGCCAAACGCGCCGGCGCGCGCCATCGCCGCCTCGATCAGCAACTGCGGCGCGGCGCCGTCGGATACATCGGCGTCGCCAGGCGCGGCCCCGGTCTTGTAGTCGACGATGGTGACACTCCCGTCTTCGCCC
>CAXTVL010000446.1:0-272 GCA_964247515.1 uncultured Acetobacteraceae bacterium
CGGCACGTCCGCGCGCACCAGTGCGGGCAGCTAGACGAGCCGGCGTTTATGGCGGCACTGGAGCGCGGCGACATTGCGCTGGCCACCGCGATGCTGGCGGTACGCGCCGACGTGCCGCAGGCCACGGCCCAACGCGCGGCCCGGCTGCGCAGCGCCAAGGGCCTGGTCAGCCTGGCATGGGCGGCCGGCTTTTCGATGCGCGCGGCCGAGGCGGCGCAGGCGGTCCTGGGCGGCGTCGATCCCGACAGGCTGCTGCGCGCCGACGCCGCGGG
>CAXTVL010000446.1:282-2832 GCA_964247515.1 uncultured Acetobacteraceae bacterium
GAAATGCGCTGGCAGATCGAACTGCTTTGCAACACTGGCCGGAAAACCGAGCTAAGTGACACGGATGTAAGCGTATTGCAGCCCGCCGCGGATTGATCGCGGCACGCGGACGGTCCATCACTGAGCCGGCGGGCAGATATGGGCCTCGTTGCGAATGACGGTTTTCCAGGGCGATCCGGCGGCATCGGGCGCGGCGGCGCGGGCGCAGCCACGTCCGGCGCAACCCCGTCAGGCCTCGCCCCGGATCACCGGCCCCGGCCGCCCCGGGACGCGCAAGGCCCGCCAGTTGGGCGACTGGTTCCTGCACGCGCCGCAGGCGCTGCGCGCCATGGTGCGCGCCGACGAGATCTGGCTGGTGGTGCTGGCGGCGCTGGTCGGCGTCGGTGCCGGGTTGTGCGTGACCGCCATGAGCGAGGTGACGCAAGTGGCGCACCGGGCGCTGTTCCTGCTCGGCCGGCACGAGCGGCTCAGCGGCCAGGTGACGCTGCCCTGGGCGCGGGCGCTGCTGGTGCCCTCGCTGGGCGGCGTCGCGGTGGGGGCGCTCGGCTGGGCGCTGGCGCGGTGGTGGCCGCGCCGCGCCATCGACCCGATCGAGGCCAACGCGCTGTTCGGCGGGCGCATGTCGCTCAACGACAGCCTGGTGGTGGTGGCGCAGACGCTGCTCTCCAACTCGGTCGGCGCCTCGGTGGGCCTGGAGGCCGGCTACACCCAGATCGGCTCGGCGCTCGGCTCGCGCATCGGCCGCAGCTTCCGGGTGCGGCGCAACGATCTGCGCCTGCTGGTCGGCTGCGGCGCCGCGGCTTCGATCGGCGCCGCGTTCAACGCGCCGTTGACCGGGGCGTTCTACGCCTTCGAGCTGGTGATCGGCACCTACTCGCTGGCGACCCTGGCGCCGGTGATCGCCGCCTCGCTGGCCGCGGTCCTGGTCGGGCGCGCGCTCAACCCCGACCAGTACGGCTTCGAGCTGCAGGTGCCGACCGCGATCCGGCTGTTCGACTACATGCCGCTGCTGGCGCTGGGCGTGGTGTGCGCGCTGGGCGGCATCGCCATCATGCGCGGCGTCACCCTCACCGAGGAGGCGTTCCGTCGCAGCGGCGTGCCGGCCTGGCTGCGCCCGGCGATCGGCGGCCTCGCGGTGGGCGGCCTGGCGCTGATCTCGCCACAGGTGCTCTCCTCCGGGCACGCCGCGCTGTCGGTCGGCATCGACGCGCCGTACACGCTGAAACACATCGGCCTGCTGATCGCGTTGAAGGCGGCGGCCTCGGCGATCTCGCTCGGCTCCGGCTTCCGCGGCGGGCTGTTCTTCGCCAGCCTGTTCCTGGGCGCGTTGCTGGGCAAGCTGTTCGCGGGCCTGCTGGCGCTGGTCACGACGGCGCACGCGATCCCGCCGGTGGTCTGCGCCCTGGTCGGCATGAGCGGCCTCGCGGTGGCGATCGTCGGCGGGCCGCTCACCATGGCGTTCCTGGCGCTGGAGACCACGGGATCGCTGCCGGTGACGATCGCCGTGGTGGCGGCCGCCGTGATCTCGGCGATCACCGTGCGCCGCACCTTCGGCTACTCGTTCGCCACCTGGCGCTTCCACCTGCGCGGCGAGGCGATCCGCAGCGCCGTCGACGTCGGCTGGGTTCGCAGCCTGACGGTGGGCCGGATGATGCGCCGCGAGGTCCGCACCGTGCGCGCCGACATGACGCTGACCAGCTTCCGGCGCGACTTCCCGCTCGGTTCCAACTCGCGCGTGGTGGTGGTGGACACCGCCGATCGCTACGCCGGCATCGTGCCGGTGGCCGAGGCGCACGCCGTCGACCTCGACCCGGCGGTCAAGCTGGGAGAGGTGCTGCACGACGCGCAGAACGTCCTGTTGCCGCAGATGACGGTCAAGGAGGCGATCGAGACCTTCGAGCGCGCCGAGGCCGACGCGCTGGCGGTGGTGGACGGCGCCGACAGCCGCAAGGTGATCGGCCTGCTCACCGAGCAGCACGCCCTGCGCCGCTACAGCGAGGAGCTGGACCGCAGGCGGCGCGAGCTGTCGGGCGAGTAGCTCAGTCGAGCTGGGCGCCGTTGCGGACGACCACGGCGAAAAGGTCGCGCAGGCCAGCCAGGCTGGCCTGCTGCAGCGCGGCGGCCGGGACCGTCTCGCCAGCCTCGCCCGGCAGGTCGCGGGTCGCGGTGGCGGCGGCCACGACGGTCGGCTGGAAGCCGAGGCTGAACGCGCCGCGCGCGGTCGAACTCACGCACATATGCGTCATGAAGCCGGCCAGGACGATGTTCGTCACCCCGGCCGCGCGCAGGTGCCGCTCCAGCTCGGTCCGCACGAACGAATTCGGGTAGGTCTTGGTGATCACCGTCTCGCCGTCGCGCGGCGCCACCTCGTCGCTGATCTGGCCGATCCGGGCCGTCAGGTCGTACGGCGACCCTTCGCCGCCGTCGTGGCGGACATGGAACACCGGCACGCCGGCCGCGCGCGCGCGGGCCAGCAACTGCCGCGCCGCGCCCCGCGCCGGCTCGCCCCCGCCCCGCGCCCTGGCGCCCGCGCGGGAGGTGTTGTGGCAG
>CAXTVL010000447.1:0-2832 GCA_964247515.1 uncultured Acetobacteraceae bacterium
CGCCAGCAGCGCGAGGCTGCGCCGGAACGCCGCCTCGCGCGCCGCCTCGGCGAGCGCGTCGCTGAAGCCCACGGCCACGAACAGTCCGTCCGTGGCCTGGCTCGGCGGCACGGTGCCGAACATCCGCCGCACCCCGTCGGTCCACACCGCGTCGAGCACGCCGCATTGCGTGGCGCGCAACGCCTCCGCCGGCAGCACCGGCAGGGATTGCCCGACGGCACTGTCTGGCCGGCTCACCAACATCGTGCCGTCGCGGTCGGCGACCAGCACCACGGGGTCGAGCAGGTGGCGCGGCGCCTCGATCTGCCGCTTGAGCCATTCCAGGTCGATGTTCATCACCAACACCGGCGAGCGCGTCCCGAGGCCAGGTTCGAGCGGCAGCCCGACCGCGAGGCCCGGCAGGTGGGTCACGCGCTCCACCACGTAACCCGCGGTGACGAAGCGGCCCTGTTCGCGGGCCAGGCGCACCGCGGGGCGGCGGGCGAGATCGACGCCGCCCGCGATGTCGCCGAGGCTGTCGCACACCAGGCGGCCGTCGCCGCCCACCAGGGTCAGCACGCCGGAGGCGGCGAACCGCTGCTGCAGGTCGCGCAACAGCGGGGCGCAGGCGGTGGCATCGCCGTCGCGCACCGCCGGCAGCGCCGCCACGGCGATCATCGCGTCGCGCACGCCGACCACGATGCGGTCGAGGCCGGCCGACACCGACCGCGCCTCGTGCAACGCGTCGAGGCGGAACTCGGTCTCCTGGACGGTGCGCAACGCGCGTTCGTTGTAGAACTCCACAGCGACCGCCGGCAGCAGTGCCAGGGCCACGATCAGGACGACGCGGGTCAACAGAGTCACGCCAGAGTTTGCCTTTCGCCACCCGGAAGGGTTGTCGCACGGCTTCGCTAGGCGAATATACTTGCCGTAGTATGAACATGCCCCGGCGCGCCGATCGGGGCACCGGGCCGCAGGAGACCGACGCCGCGCATGTCAGACGCCGAATGGGAGATTCCGCAGAAGCTGCAGCCGAACCCGGACGATTACGATTTCGACCTGGAAGGCGCGCTGAGGGCGGTCGTCGGCGTGCGCGCCAACGTGCCGCAGGACGCGTTCACCGCCAACGCGCTGGGCACCGAGCGAAGCGGCAGCGGCGTGGTGTTCGACGCGCGGCAGGGTCTGGTGCTGACCATCGGCTACCTCATCACCGAGGCGGAGTCGGTGTGGATCATCGCCGCCGACGGCCGCGCGGTCCCCGGTCATGCGCTGGCCTACGACCAGGCCAGCGGCTTCGGCGTGGTGCAGGCGCTGGGCCGGCTCAACCTGCCGGCGCTTGAGTTCGGCGACAGCGATGAGCTGGCGGTGGGCAGCACCGGCATCCTGGCCGCAGGCGGCGGACGCGCGCACGCGATCGAGACCAAGGTGGTCGGCCGCCAGGAGTTCGCCGGCTACTGGGAGTACCTGCTCGACGACGCGATCTTCACCGCCCCGGCGCACCCGTTCTGGAGCGGGGCGGCGCTGATCGGCGGCGACGGCAAGCTGTACGGCACCGGCTCCTTGATCCTGCAGCAAGGCGACGGCAAGCGGCGGCACGACATGAACATGATCGTGCCGGTGTCGATCCTGCGTCCGGTGCTGGACGACCTGCTGACGCTGGGCCAGGCCAACCAGCCGCCGCGTCCCTGGCTCGGCCTGTTCGTGACCGAGCACGACGGCGCGCTGGTGGTGGGCGGGCTCGCCGACAACGGGCCGGCGGAGAAGGCCGGCGTGCAGGCCGGCGACCGCGTGGTGGGGCTGGGCGACGAGGACATCACCGACCTCGGCGCGCTGTGGCGGCGGCTGTGGTCCTCGGGCGCCGCCGGCTCCCCGGTCAAGCTGCGGCTGCAGCGCGACGACGCCGAGGTGGTGGTGCGGATGCACAGCGCCGACCGGGCGAAGTTCCTGCGCGCGCCGCGGATGCACTGACCGCGCGTTGCGCGACGTCGACCAGTTGGTTGCCGCGGGCCTGGTCCCGCCGGAGCGGCGGGCGGAGCTGAAGCGGGTGGTCGAACGGTTCTCGCTGGCGATCACGCCGGCGATGGCCGCCTTGATCGACCCGTCCGACCCGACCGACCCGATCGCCCGCCAGTTCGTGCCGCGGGGCGCCGAGCTGGACGTGACGCCGGAGGAGTTGGCGGACCCGATCGACGATGTCGGGCATTCCCCGGTGAACGGGCTGGTGCATCGCTACCCGGACCGCGTGCTGCTCAAGCCGTTGCACACCTGCGCGGTGTATTGCCGGTTCTGCTTCCGGCGCGAGCAGGTCGGTGCCGGCGGCGAGTCGCTGACGGACGCGGAGCTGGCGGCGGCGTTCGACTACATCCGGCAGCGGCCGGAGATTTGGGAGGTGGTCGTGAGCGGCGGCGACCCCTGGTTGCTGTCGCCGCGGCGGATCGCTGGCTTGATGCGCGAGATCGAGGGCATCGGGCACGTGGCGGTGGTCCGGTTCCACACCCGGATCCCGGTGGTCGCGCCCTCGCGCGTCACCGGGGCGTTGGTCGCGGCGCTGGCGTCGAGCAAGTCGGTCTGGGTCGTGCTGCACGCGAACCACCCGCGCGAGATCACCGACGCGGCGCGCGAGGCGTGCCGCACGCTGCGCCTCGCGGGTATCCCGATGCTGTCGCAGTCGGTGTTGCTGCGAGGCGTCAACGACGATGCCGCGACGCTCGCGGCGCTGTTCCGCTCGCTGGTCGCGATGGGCGTCAAGCCTTACTACCTGCACCATGGCGACTTGGCGCGAGGCACGTCGCACTTCCGCACGTCGATCGAAACCGGCCAGGACCTCACGCGGCAGTTGCGCGGCCGGGTCTC
>CAXTVL010000448.1:0-2830 GCA_964247515.1 uncultured Acetobacteraceae bacterium
GCCTCGATGAACACCGCGAGGTTCTCGCGGCTGGCCTTCTGGCCGGTGAACTCGGCCAGCGTCTGCGGCCGGATTGAGGCTTCCGCCGCGTCGTCCAGCGCCGGGTTGGCCGACAGGATGCGGTGCTCGTCGGTCATCGCGGCGCCAGTTCCTTGAGGCCCTCGCGGATCACCACCTCGACCGGCGTGTCGGCGCCCAGCCGCTCCAGCGTGCGCGCGACCGTGGCCGCCGCCTCCGGCCGCCGATAGCCCAGGTGCAGCAGCGCCGAGATGGCGTCGCCCTCGGTGCCGGGAGCGGCGGGCAGGATCGGCGAGAAGCCGGGATCGGTCGGCATCATCCCGGCCCGTTCGCGCAGTTCGGTCAGCAGCCGTATCGCGAGCTTGGCGCCGACCCCGGCGGCCCGGGTCAGGCTGGCGCGGTCGCCAGCCTGGATCGCCGCCACCAGGTCACGCGGCGAGAGCGCCGAGAGGACGTTGAGCGCCACCCTGGCGCCCACTCCCTGCACCGTGGTCAGCAGCCGGAACCACTCCCGCTCCGAGGATTCGGCGAAGCCGTACAACGTGATCGCGTCCTCGCGCACCTGCATGTCGACCAGCACGACAGCGACCTCGCCCGCGGGCAACGCCGCCAGCGTGCGCGTCGAGGCCTGCACCAGGTAGCCCACGCCGGCCACGTCGAGCACGCAACGGTCGGCCTCGACCGATTCCACCCGCCCGGTGAGCTTGGCGATCACGCCATGCGCCGGCCCGCGGCCCAGCGCGTCCGGCTGGCGCGGTGGTGGGCGTGGCAGATCGCCACCGCCAGCGCGTCGGCGGCGTCGGCCCGGCCCAGCGTGGCTCCGGGCAGCAGGCGGCGGACCATCATGCCGACCTGCGCCTTGTCGGCGCCGCCGGTGCCGACCACCGCCATCTTCACCGTCTTGGCGCCGTATTCGGAGACCGGGATGCCGGCCAGCGACGGTGCCAGCAGCGCCACCGCGCGGGCGTAGCCGAGCTTGAGCGTGGCGCTGCCGTTGCGGTTGACGTAGGTCTCCTCGACCGCCGCCTCGTCCGGGCGGTACTCGCGCAACAGGCTGAGCAGGGCGTCGTGCAACACGTGCAGGCGGGCCGGCACGCTGGCGTCGGCGTCGGTCGCGATCACGCCGTCGCCCAGATGGCGCAGCCGGTTGCCGTCGGTCTCCACCACGCCCCAGCCGGTGAAGCGCAACCCGGGGTCAATGCCCAGCAGCAGGGCCACCTACGCGGACAGCCGCTGCATGACCGCCTCCGGGATGTCGAAATTGGCGTAGACGTTCTGCACGTCGTCGTGGTCGTCGAGCAGGTCCACGAGCCGCAGCACCGACGCCGCGCGCTCCTCGTCGAGGGTGACGGCGGTGCGCGGGCGCCAGTCGAGCCTGGCTGCCTCCGCCGGCCCGAACCGCGCCTCCAGCGCGTCGCGGACCGCGAAGAAACCCTCGACCTGGGTCGCGACCTCGTGCCCCTCCGGGCCGCTCTCCACGTCGTCGGCGCCGGCCTCGATCGCCGCGTCGAGCATCTCGATCTCGCTGGCGGCGCTGGCGGGGTAACGGATCACGCCCAGACGGTCGAACAGGAAGCTCACCGAGTTGGTCTCGCCGAGTGCCCCGCCATGCTTGCTGAACGTCGAGCGCACGTCGGAGGCGGTGCGGTTGCGGTTGTCGGTCAGCGCCTCGACGATCACCGCGACCCCGGCCGGCCCGTAGCCCTCGTAGCGCACCTCCACATAGTCGTCGCCGGCGGCGGCGCCGCTGGCCTTCTTGATGGCGCGCTCGATGGTGTCCTTGGGCATGTTGGTGACGCGCGCGGCGGCGATGGCGGTGCGCAGGCGCGGGTTGCTGGCCGGGTCCGGCAGGCCCTGGCGGGCCGCCACGGTGATCTCGCGGATCAGCTTGGCGAACTGGCGGGCGCGCCGCGCGTCCTGCGCGCCCTTGCGGTGCATGATGTTCTTAAATTGGGAGTGGCCGGCCATAGGCGCGCTCCGATCAGGCCCGGCGAGGCCGGCGGGTGGCGAGCAGCAGCGCGCAGGCCAGCGCGGTCTTGACCAGGTCGCCTGGCACGAACGGCAGCACGCCCAGCGTCATTGCGTGCCGCGCGCCCACGAACCGCGCCAGCCAGCCGGCACCCAGCAGGAACACCACTCCGGTCGCCGCCAACAAGCCCGCGAACAGCGCCGCCGGACGCGTGGGCCAGCGCCGCGCCACCTGCCCGGCCAGCCACGCCGCCGGCAGCATCCCCACCAGGTAGCCGGCGGTCGGCCCGGCGAGGTAGGCGAGGCCCGCGCCATGTTCCGGCGTGCCGGCGAACACCGGCAGGCCGATGGCACCTTCGAGCAGGTAGGCGGCGACGCACGCGGCCGCGAGTCCCGGCCCGGCGAAGCCCGCGATCAGCAGCATGGCGAAGGTCTGCATGGTCATCGGCACCGGCCAGAACGGCACCGCGACCCGCGCCGACAGCGCGAGCAACAGGCTCGATCCGAGCACGGTCAGCACGGGCCCCGCCCAGGCGCGGATGGGTGGCAACGTCGTGGTCAGGGCCATGGTCGTCTCCGGGTGGCGTCAGCCGCCAGATTACACGTCCGGCATCGCCTGCGACAGCCGGCCGCCCAGGCGCACCGGCGCCACCCGGCGCGCCAGGCCGGTGGCGTCGTCGGTCTCGACGAACACGCCGCAGACCGTGGCCTCGCCCTCGGCCGGGTGCAGCCGCTCGCCCGGCATCTTGCGCCAGAACCGGGCCGCCGCGCCCTCCTTCTGCATTCCGATCACGCTGTCGTAGTCGCCGCACATGCCGGCGTCCGACTGGAACGCGGTGCCGCC
>CAXTVL010000449.1:0-2827 GCA_964247515.1 uncultured Acetobacteraceae bacterium
GCGTCGAGGACATGCTGCGCATCGCCCCCGAGGCGGGCGCGCTGTGGCACGAGGCCGGCGGCCTGCACCGCCAGCTCGACCACCTCACCGCGGCGCTGCGCTGCTACGAGCGCGCCCTGGCGCTGGCGCCCGAATCGGAGCAGGCGCGCGCCGCCCTGGACGAGTTGCGCTCCCGCCTCAACTAGGCAAAGTCCGGCTGACAACGATCGACGAGGCGGCGATGGGCTTGCGGGTGGCGGTCCAGATGGACCCGATGGAGAGCGTCGGCATCGACGGCGACAGCAGCTTCGCGCTGATGCTGACCGCCCAGGCGCGCGGCCACGCGCTGTGGCACTACGATTTCCGCGCCATGACGCTCGACGTGGGCCGAGCGGGGCCGCGCCTGACGACGCGCGCGCGCCCGGTCACGGTGCAGCGGGTGCGCGGCGACCACTACAAGTTCGGCGACATGGAGGCGCTCGACCTCGCCACCATGGACGTGGTGCTGATGCGCCAGGACCCGCCGTTCGACATGGCGTACATCACCGCGACGCACATGCTGGAGCACATCCACCCGCGCACGCTGGTGGTGAACGACCCGGCCAGCGTGCGCAACGCGCCGGAGAAGCTGCTGGTGACGCAGTTCCCCGAGCTGATGCCGCCGACCCTGGTGACGTGGGACGCCGCCGCGATCGCCGCGTTCCGCGCCGAGCATCGCGACATCGTGGTGAAACCCTTGTTCGGCAACGGCGGCTCCGGCGTGTTCCTGTTCCGCGACGCCGACCCGAACCTGGGCGCGCTGCTGGAGATGCACGCGGCGCGCACCCGCGAGCCGCTGATGGTGCAGCGCTACGAGCCGGCGGTGCGCGCCGGCGACAAGCGCGTCATCCTGGTCGACGGCGAGCCGCTGGGCGCCATCAACCGGGTGCCGGCGGCCGGCGAGGCGCGCAGCAACATGCATGTCGGCGGCCGGCCGGAAGCGACCGAGCTGACCGCGCGCGACCGCGAGATCTGCGCGCGGATCGGCCCCACGCTGCGGCAATTGGGCCTGGTGTTCGTCGGCATCGACGTGATCGGCGAGTGGCTGACCGAGATCAACGTGACCTCGCCCACCGGGCTGCAGGAGGTGGCGCGGTTCGGCGGCGCCGATTTGTCCGCGGCGATCTGGGATGTGATCGAGGAGAAGCGTCGCGGCTGAGCGGCGCTTCGTGCTATTGGCGCCGGCCCCCGAACCCGAGCACAGGGATTGCTCCATGCGTACTCATTCCGGCCGGTCGCGCATGGCGGGGTTCGGCCTGTTGCTGGCCTCGGCGGCGCTGCCGGGCGCGGCGCGCGCCGACCTGCCGCCGCTCACGCCGGAGCAGCGCCACAGCCTCGACGACGCGATGGCGCTGTGGGGCATGGGGCTGTTCGGCGGCGAGCATAGCGCCAGCTACACGGTCGGCGTCGAGGGCGACCATTACCGCCTGGAGGCGCCGCTCGACCGGCCGATCGGGCATGGTGGCGCGCGCATCGAGGGCGACAAGCTGGTCGCCTCGGCGATGCCGCTCGACGCCGGCCGCTGGGCGCTCGACAACGTGCGCCAGCCGGCGTCGATCCGCTTCGTGCCCCCGCCCAAGCCGGACGGCACCGCCGAACCCGGCCTGTCGTTGGCGCAGCAATCCAGGGCGCGCACCAGCCACATCGTCATCGACCCCTCGCTCGCCACCGTGTCGAGCTTCGATTCCACGGCCGAGGGTCTGGTGGTCGGCATGGCGCTGCCCACCATGTCGCTCGACTTCAAGGCCGACCGGGCCACCTCGCACGCCGCCTGGCAGCCCGCCGCCGCCGGCCGGGTCGATGTCGACAGCGCCAGGGCGATCGATGGCATCGCCTATCGGGCCCCGGGCCTCAAGCCGGGCACCGAAACCCTGCGCGTGACCGCGCGCCACCTCAGCGCCGAGACCCATGCGACCGGCTTCTCGCCCCGGCGCATGGCCGAAGCGGTGCGCGCCGGGCTGCAGCTCCTGGACACGGCGCCGGTCGACCAGCTCGCCATGCCGAAGGCCATCGCCCCGGACGCGGGGGCGCCGGCCAAGCCGCCACGGATGGCCCTGCCGAAGCCGGACCCGGCGCAGCGGGCGTTGCTGCACAGCTTGCTCGACGCGATGCGCGACGCCTATGGCGGCCTGAGCCAGAGCATCGCCATGGAGGGCGTGGACGTCGCGGCCGGCGGCCATCACGTCACCTTGGACAAGCTGGCGGTGGACCAGAGCTTCGCGGCCCCGGGCGGCAAGAGCGACGCGCGGATGCGCTTCGTCACCGACGGCATCGCCAGCCCGGACATCCCGCCCGGCACGCTGCGCGAGCTGCTGCCGCACCGGGTCGTGCTGGCGCCGCATTTCGCCGGCCTCGCGGTCGCCGACGCGTTCTCGCTGCTGTCGCGGGCGATCGACAGCGGCGACGCGAACATCGGCGACCTGGAACCCGACGCGCTGGCGGCGATGGCCAGGGCGCCGGTCAACTTCGGCCTCGACGAGCTGTCGTTCGACCTGGGTCCGGCCAAGTTCACCGCCTCGGGCAGCGTGCGCAGCTCCGGCCCGCAGGACGTCACCGGCGGCGCCGACATCAAGGTCACTGGCCTCGACACGCTGATCCGGCTCGCCAGCGCCGACCCGCTGCTGGGCCAGGGCGCCCCGGTGCTGCTGCTGCTCAAGGGCATCGGCCAGCAGGACGGCGACGTGGTGACGTGGAAGCTGGCGTTCGCCGACCGCAAGCTCACGGTCAACGGCACCGACTTCTCGCAACTGATCCCGCGCGGCAGGTGAGCGGCCTGGCACTCCGCCGCGCGGTGCTGGGCGCTGCGGCG
>CAXTVL010000450.1:0-2824 GCA_964247515.1 uncultured Acetobacteraceae bacterium
GTACGTGGGCTCCGACGACGTGCGCGCCGGCATCCTGGAGGCGGAGGCGGTGGTCAAGGGCATGGGCGGGAAGGGGAACGTCGTCATCATCGAGGGGCCGATCGGCCAGAGTGCGCAGATCGAGCGCGGGCGCGGCAACATGCAGGTCCTGGCGCAGCACCCCGAGATCAAGGTGATCGAGCACAAGACCGCCAACTGGTCGCGCGCCGAGGCGCAGTCGCTGATGGAGAACTGGCTGACCGCGCACCCCAACCAGATCAACGGCCTGATCGGCCAGAACGACGAGATGGCGCTGGGCGCGTTGCAGGCGGTCAAGGCGGCGGGGATCGCCTACGACAAGATCCCCACCGCCGGCATCGACGGCGTGAGCGACGCGATCCGCGCGGTCAAGGCGAACCAGATGGTCAGCATCCTGCAGGACGCCACCGCCCAGGCGCAGGGCGCCCTCGACGTGGCGCTGCGCCGGCTGGTGGGCGATGCCTACAAGCCGCAGGGCGAGCTGTGGAGCGAGTACGCCGGGCAGTTGCAGTGGGGCGATGGCACCGCCAAGAACTACAGCGTGCCCTGGACTCCGGTGACGCTGGCCAACGCCGACGCGCTGCTGGCCAAGCGCGCCAAGGCCTGAGGCACGCCGCGCGGGGTGCCGGTCACAACTGGCACCCCATGAGGATGGCGGTGGGGCCGGCATGGAGCCGGCGGAAGCCGAGCTTGGCGTAGAACGGCAGCACCCGCTCGTTGGCGGGGCTGACACCGAGATGCACGGCCGGCGCGCCGGCATCGCGCAACGCGCGCAACTCGGTCTCGACCATGCGCCGGCCCCAGCCGTCGCCGCGCGCCTCCGGGCGCAGGTTGATGTGCAGGTGCGCAGGGTAGGAGCGCAGGCGCTCGTCCGGGGCCGGCGGCCGGGCCAGGCGTTCCAGCGCCGCGGCGTCGAGTTCGGCGCGGGGCACGAAACCTTCGTAGCGCGCGCGCAACGCCGGCCACCACTCGCGGTCTAGGCGCGCCGCGAACCCCCAGGTGTCGGGTGCGCCCACGACGTAGCCGAGCACCCGCGCCCCCTCGCGCAGCACGAAGGCGAAAGCCGGCTCCAGCGTCGCGTACGGCGCCGCCCAGAACTGCCCGGGCAGCTCCGGGTCGCCGTACAGGCGCGTGGCATCGTCGCCCGCCGCCGCCGTCCTGAGACAGATTTCATAGAGCGCCGGCCAATCTTCCTCTCTTGCCAGCTCGATGCGTCGGCCTGCTCGCGTCATGATAGGATCGTCCTTCCGCATCGACCCCGGCCCGGGATCGGGCGGTGCGGTGATCCATACGGGCCACTTGCCTTTCCGTCACGACCGAACAACCATGCCACGACTTGCGGAGGGACGGCGGGACATGAGCATGGACACGCCATCATCGGGCCGACGCCCGCATCGCCCCGGCCCGGCATCGGTCGTGGCACTGGTCGTGGCGCTGGCGGCCCTGTTCGGCGCCGCGCGCGGGAGCGCGCAGACGCTCACGGTATGGGACGTCTACACGCCCGAATCGCAGGACAAGGCGTTCCGGCAGATCAACGCCGAGTTCATGCACGCCAACCCCGGCGTCACCATCCAACGGACCGCCAAGACCCTGGCCGACACCCAGCTCACGCTGAAACTCGCCATCTCCGGCGGCAACGGACCGATCGTGGCGGGCGTCAACCAGGGTGCCGGCGACATGGGCGCCATCGTCAAGGAACACGGCCTGTATCCGCTCGACGGCTACGCCGAGCGTTACGGATGGGCGCGCCGCTTCTCCGCCACCGTGCTCGACCGCAACCGCTGGGCCGACAACGGCGCGTTCGGCACCGGCAAGCTCTACGGCGTCGCCGGGCTGGGCGAACTCGTGGGCCTCTACTACAACAAATCGGTGCTGGACCAGGCCGGTGTCGCGGTGCCGCGCAGCTTCGACGAATTCAAGGCGGCGCTCGCGGCGTTGAAGTCGAAGGGTGTCGTGCCGCTGATGATCGGCACGCAGGACGGCTACGCGGGGCTGCATTTGTTCGCGACGTTGCAGCAGGTCGGCATCGCGGCAGCGGACCGCGCGCCGTTCGACGACCTGATCTACGGCCGCCGCGGCACCTGGGCCACGCCCACCGCCGTGACGGCCGCGACACTGATCCAGGACTGGGCGCGGAAGGAATATTTCTTCCCGGGCTACCAGGGCATCGCCGGCGACGACGTGGTGCCGCTGTTCGTGGGCAACCAGGCGGCGTTCCTCGTCACCGGCACCTGGAACCTGGGCGGCCTGCAGGCCAACCCGGCGATCCACTTCATGCCGGTGCCGGGCATGGCGGGGATCGCCTCGCCGCTGATCGTGGGCGGCAGCGACATCCCGTTCGGCATCACCGCCGAGGTGCGCGACCAGGCCACCCGCGACGCCGCCGCCAAATACCTCGATTTCCTGCTGTCGGACCACGTGGCGGCGATCTGGGCCGAGAGCGGATCGTTGCCGGCCAAGGCGCTCGACCATCCCGAACAGGTCAAGATATCGCCGCTGCTGGCCGAGGCGCTCGGCATGTGGAGGGACGCCAACGCCCGCAACGCGCTGGGCCACTACCCCGACTGGGCCACGCCCACCATGCTCAAGACCATCACCGAGAACCTGCAATTCCTGATGGCCGGCAAGCAGACGCCGCAGCAATTCGT
The DNA here is from genome assembly GCA_964247515.1 of uncultured Acetobacteraceae bacterium. Lineage (GTDB taxonomy): Bacteria > Pseudomonadota > Alphaproteobacteria > Acetobacterales > Acetobacteraceae > CAVRQM01. Next base: position 2,667 of record CAXTVL010000450.1, read on the forward strand.
GGGCAAGCTCGAAGCCGACGACAAGGCCTACCTGACGGCGCAGGCCAAGCCCTGACCCGCCGCGGCGGCGCTGCCGACCCGATCCGCGGGCGGCGCCGCGGCCTCCCCCGCGATTTGTTTGCCCCGGCGCCGGGGGGTGTTGGGGTGGGGGGGGGGGG
>CAXTVL010000451.1:0-2823 GCA_964247515.1 uncultured Acetobacteraceae bacterium
GGGACGCCGGGCGGGCGCACCGGGCGCTGGTGCGAGTGGCGGGCGCTACTCCGGATCCTCGAGCATGATCGCCACGTCGGCGTTGGCCGACAGGCGCACGGTGCCGTCCTCGACGTCGGCGACCAGGCCGACCGAGATGTAATGGTGCTGCCGGTCGGCGGAGTCCTTCTTGGTGAGCTTGATGCGGTCGCCGTCGAGGTGATCGACGGTGCCGACATGGACGCCGTCGGCGCCGATCACGTCGGCGTGCTCCTTGATCTGGGCGGGGTCGACCATGGCGATGTCCTGTGATGGTTGCGTCGGATGAACGACGGCACGCCGGGTCGGTTGCCGTGGCGCGATCGCGCGCCAAATCTTCCGCCAAGCATTGTCCACCCAGAATTGTACGAGGGGGTGCCATGTCGATCTCGAGCGTTGCAACCGTGTCGCCGCTGGACGCGACCGTGCCGCGCCAACGCGCGCCCGGGATGGCGCGCGCGGTGTTGTGCGGGTTGCTGGTGGTCGCGGCCGCCGTCGGCGCCGGTGTCACGGGCGCGCACGAGACCGGGCGCGCCGTGGCACGGGCGGGCACGGATTGGGCCACGCTGCTGCGCGCCATGGCGGCGCTGAAGACGCTGATGGCGCTCGCCGCGGCGGCTTGCGTGGTGTGGCGCCTGGCCGTGCCAGCCAACCCTGCCTGGCTCGCCGCCTACAGCTTGGCGGGCATGGCGATGATGGCCGGACCGGGGTTGGTCTGGGGGTTGGCGCATGTCGGCCTCGGCGCGCTGCTGCTGCACGCCGGATTGGCGACGACCCTGCTGCTGCTCTGGCGCGACAAGCAGGTCGGCACGCGGTTGGCCGCCCTCGTGGCACGGCGTCGCGCGTCGCTCCGCGCTACCGGAAGTCGCGCGTCGGCACCTTGATGCGCGCGTCGCGGCTGCCGGGGTGCCGGGCCTCGTCGCCGCGCCCATGCATCAGCGGGAACGCCGCCTCGCGCGCGCCCACGGTCCGCAGCAAATCCGTGCGGTCGGTCAGGTGTCGCGCGATCACGTGCAGCACCAGCCCTTCGCGCTGCACCCGGCCACGGCACGACATCATCCCGGCCGACAGCACCAGCCGGCGCTGGCGCGCGAACACCGCCGGCCAGACGATCAGGTTGGCGATGCCGGTCTCGTCCTCGATGGTGATGAACAGCACGCCCTTGGCGGAGCCGGGCTTCTGCCGCACCAGCACGATGCCGGCGACCTCGACCAGTGCCCCGTCGCGCGCCCGGGCCAGCGCGTCGCATGGGATGGCACCCGCTTCGGCCAGTTCCGCGCGCAGGAACGAAACCGGGTGCCGGCGCAGGCTGAGGCCGACGCTGCCGTAATCCTCGACCACCTCGCGGCCGAGCGTCATCGCCTCCAGCGCCACCGCCGGCTCGACCGCCTCCGGGCGCCGGTCGGCGACGGCGAACAACGGCAGCGGCGCCTCGGCCAGGCCGCGGATCGCCCACAGCGCCGCGCGCCGGTCCAGCCCCAATCCCGCGAACCCGTCCGCCTCGGCGATCCGCTCCAGCGCCGCCACCGGCACCTCGGCGCGGCGCCACACATCGTCGATGCCCGCGTACGGCACGGCGCGCGCCGCCAGCAGCCGGGCCGCGTCGGCGTTGCCCAGCCCCTTGGCCATGCGCAGGCCCAACCGCACCGCGAGCCGCCCTGCCTCTCCCGGCTCCAGCGTGCAGTCCCAGCGGCTCGCGTTGACGCAGAGCGGCCGCACCGCGACACCGTGCTCGACCGCGTCGCGCACCACCTGCGCCGGCGCGTAGAAACCCATCGGCTGCGCGTTCAGCAACGCCGCGCAGAACACGTCCGGGTGGTGACACTTCAGCCACGAACTCGCGTAGGCGATCAGCGCGAAGCTCGCGGCGTGGCTCTCCGGGAAGCCATAGCTGCCGAAGCCCTCGATCTGGGTGAACAGCCGCTCGGCGAATTCCGGCTCGTAGCCGCGCTCCGTCATGCCGGCGATCAGCTTGTCCTTGAAGTGGCTGACGCCGCCGGTGAAGCGGAACGTCGCCATGGCGCGGCGCAGCTCGTCCGCCTCGGTGGCGGAAAAGCCCGCGCAGACCATGGCGACCTGCATCGCCTGCTCCTGGAACAGCGGCACCCCCAGCGTCTTGCCCAGCACCCGTTGCAGCTCGGGCGTCGGGTAGCTGACCGCCTCGCGCCCCTCGCGGCGGCGCAGGTAGGGATGCACCATGTCGCCCTGGATCGGCCCGGGCCGCACGATCGCCACCTCGACCACCAAATCGTAGAACGTCGTGGGCTTCATGCGCGGCAGCATCGACATCTGCGCCCGGCTCTCGATCTGGAACACCCCCAGCGTGTCGGCGCGGCGGATCATGGCGTAGGTCGCCGGGTCCTCCTGCGGGATCGCCGCCATGTCGAGGGTCATGCCGCGATGCTCGCGCAGCAGCTCGAACGCGCGGCGCATGCAGCCGAGCATCCCCAGGCCCAGCACGTCGACCTTCATGAAGCGCAGCGTGTCGATGTCGTCCTTGTCCCAGACGATCACTTGCCGCCCCGCCATCGCCGCCGGCTCGACCGGCACCAGGTCGGCCAACGGCTCGCGGGTCAGCACGAAGCCGCCCGGATGGGTGCCCATGTGGCGCGGGAAGCCCACCAGCTCGCGCGCCAGCTCGAGTGTCAGGCGCAGCCTTCGGTCATCGGGATCGAGGTTGACGGCGCGGGCGTGCTCGTCCCGCACGCCGTCCTCGCTCCAGCCCCAGACCTGGCCGGCGAGCGCCGCCGTCACGTCCTCGGGCAGGCCCAGCGCCTTGCCCACGTCGCGCACGGCGCCGCGCGG
>CAXTVL010000452.1:0-2805 GCA_964247515.1 uncultured Acetobacteraceae bacterium
TGCTGTCCGTGCGCTTGTTGACGCGGGTCTTGTAGCCCTTGGTCGGCTTGCCCCAGGGCGTCACCGGATGGCGACCGCCCGAGGTCCGCCCCTCGCCGCCGCCGTGCGGGTGATCCACCGGGTTCATCACCACGCCGCGGTTGTGCGGGCGCCGCCCCAGCCAGCGGGAGCGCCCGGCCTTGCCGAGGCTCTGGTTCTGGTTGTCCGGGTTGGATACCGCGCCCACCGTCGCCATGCACTCGGCCCGCACCAGGCGCAGCTCGCCCGACTGCAGCTTGACCTGCGCGTAGCCCGCGTCCTTGCCGACGAGCTGCGCGAAGGTGCCCGCCGCCCGCGCCATCTTGCCGCCGGCGCCGATCTTCATCTCGATGTTGTGGATGATGGTGCCCACGGGGATCGCCGCCAGCGGCATGGCGTTGCCGGGCTTGATATCGACGCGGCTGCCGGCCACCACCTTGTCGCCGGCGCGCAGGCGCTGCGGCGCGATGATGTAGGACAGCTCGTTGTCGTCGTACTTGATGAGCGCGATGAACGCCGAGCGGTTCGGGTCGTATTCCAGCCGCTCCACCGTCGCCGGCACGTCGAACTTGCGCCGCTTGAAATCGACGTGGCGATAGGACTGCTTGTGCCCGCCGCCGCGGAAGAAGGAGGTCGTGCGGCCGTAGTTGTTGCGCCCGCCGGACTTGTTCTTGCCCTCGGTCAGCGTCTTGACCGGCTTGCCCTTCCACAGCTCGCGGCGGTCGATCAGCACCGTGCCGCGCAGGCTCGCCGTGACGGGATTGAATTGCTTGAGTGCCATGCGTCGCTACCCTTCGGTCAGCTCAGCCCGGTGGACATGTCGATGGACTGTCCCTCGGCGAGCTGCACGTATGCCTTCTTCACGTCCGAGCGCACGCCCGGGCGGCCCCGGAACCGCTTGGTCTTGCCCTTCTGCACCAGCGTGTTCACCGCCAGCACGGTGACGCCGAACAGCGCCTCGACTGAGGCCTTGATCTCGGGCTTCGTGGCGTCGATGGCGACGCGGAACACGAACTGGCCGCGTTCCGACAGCATAGTGGCCTTCTCGGTGATCACCGGGCTGCGGATGGTCTCGTACATCGCCTCGCGCGACATGGTGGCGGCGCGCTTCTGCGCGGCCCGGACTTGCGCGACGCTCATGCCAGGCGCTCCTTGAGGCCTTCGATCCCGGCCGTGGTCACGACCAGCCAATCGTGCCGGATGATGTCATAGACGTTGGCGCCGACCGTCGGCAGCACATCCAACCCCACGATGTTGGCGCTGGCCCGGCGGAACTCCGCGTCCACCGTGCCGTCGATCACCAGCGCCGAGGTCCAGCCCAAGCCCTTGACCTGGCCCACGAGGTCACGGGTCTTGCCCGTGCCGCCGGCCACGCTGTCCAGCACCACCAGCTTGCCCTCAGCCTGCTTGAGCGACAGCGCGCTGATCAGGCCCAGGCGCCGCACCTTCTTCGGCAGGTCGAAGGCGTGGCTCCGCACCACCGGCCCGTGCACCCGGCCGCCCGTGCGGAACTGCGGGGCGCGCAGGCTGCCCTGCCGGGCGTTGCCGGTGCCCTTCTGCTTGTAGGGCTTCTTGGTGGTGCCGGACACCTCGCCCATGCCCTTGGTCTTGTGCGTGCCGGCCCGCCGCTTGGCGAGCTGCCACTCCACGACGCGGGCGATGATGTCCCGCCGCGGCTGCGCCGAGAACAAAGCGTCCGGCAACTCCGCCGAACCGGCCGAGCCGTTGTCCAGCGTCTTGATGTCGATCTGCATCACGCGGTCTCCGTCGGCTGGGCCGCGTCGGGGCTGGCCGGCCCGGGAGTGGCGGCCTCGGGTGCGGCCAGGATCGACGCGGGATAAGGCGCCTCCGCCGGACGGGCCTTCTTGATCGCGTCGCGGATGCGCACGAACCCGCCCTTGGACCCCGGCACCGCGCCACGCACCATGATGAGGCCCTTGTCGGCGTCGATGCCGGCGACCTCCAAGTTCAGCGTCGTCACCCGCTCGACGCCCAGGTGCCCGGCCATCTTCTTGTTCTTGAACGTCTTGCCGGGGTCCTGCCGGTTGCCGGTCGAGCCGTGGCTCCGATGGCTGACCGACACGCCGTGGCTGGCCTCGAGGCCGCGGAAGTTCCAGCGCTTCATCGCGCCGGCGAACCCCTTGCCCTTGGTGATGCCGCACACGTCCACCTTCTGCCCCACCATGAAGTGCGCCGCGGTCAGGGTCTGCCCGGATTCCAGCAGGGCGTCCGGCGCCACGCGGAACTCGACCAGCCGCGCCTTCGGCTCCACCTTGACCCGGGCGTAGTGCCCCTTGTTGGGCTGGGTGACGTTCTTCACCTTGGCCTTGCCCCAGCCGAGCTGGATGGCCGTGTAGCCGTCCCGCTCCTCCGTCCGCGTATCCACCACCTGCACCTGGTCCAGGTGCAGCACGGTGACGGGCACGTGCGTCCCGTCGTCCTTGAACATCCGGGTCATGCCCAGCTTCTTCACGATCAATCCAGTGCGCATCGGCCCAGTCCTACACCCAGTGTCCTACAGCTTGATCTCGACATCCACGCCGGAGGCGAGGTCGAGCTTCATCAATGCGTCCACCGTCTGCGGCGTCGGCTCCACGATGTCGAGCAACCGGCGGTGCGTGCGGATCTCGAACTGCTCCCGGCTCTTCTTATCGACGTGCGGCGAGCGGTTCACCGTGAACCGCTCGATGTGCGTCGGCAGGGGGATCGGCCCGCGAACCCGGGCACCCGTGCGCTTCGCCGTGTTCACGATCTCCCGCGTGCTGTTGTCCAGCACGCGGTGATCGT
>CAXTVL010000453.1:0-2785 GCA_964247515.1 uncultured Acetobacteraceae bacterium
ACCCAGCCCATCGCGGCGGCGAACCCGTCCGGCCAGGTCGGGTCCGGCGGCAGCGAGACCTGGCCCGGGCCGGGCAGCTCGGGCAGCTTCAGGCCACGGGACAGCGTCCACAGCATCGCCCGCAGCCGCGCCGGCCGTGGCTTCAGCAGCGCCGGCAGGAACATGGCGCGCCGGCCGGCGCGGACCCCGATCGCCTTGAGCCGGCCGCGCTCCCCTGCCGGGACCGCGCCGTCATCGACCACCGGCACCACGCCCAACCCCTCCTCCAACCGGTGCAGCCGGCCACGCAGCGCGCCGTCGTGCGACCCCGCGGCGACGGCCGCGAACAGCGGCGTCAGCACGTCGCGCACATGGCCGTCGACAAAGCCTTGCAGCCGCGCCCGCACCCGCTCGCGCGACCGGCCATCGAGGAACTCGCTGTCGAGCACCTCGACCACCGGACGCAGCGCGGTGGCACCTGGCCGAAGCCGGGCGATCGCGGCCCCGTCCCAGGCGATGCGCTGGCTGGGCAGCCAGGCCAACGCCGCGTCGGACGCGGCTTCCAGCGCGTCGACCCGGCGCGGCATCTCCTCGCGCAGCGCGCGCCCCGCGGCGCGCAGGACCATGCGCCGCTCGTCGCCGACCGAGAGCGGGTCGGGCACGAAGCCGAAGCCCTCGATATGGCCGACCGGATGGCCCTCGACCACCACCTCGCCGCGCCGGGTCACGGCGCTGAACAGCTCCTCGGCCTCGCCCGCTTCCAGCCGGCGCAGCAAATGCGCGGCGCGGCGATCGACGAAGCGGGTGGTCAGTCGTTCGTGCAGCGCGTCCGAGAGCAGGTCCTCGACCTCGCGCGCGCGGCCCTGCCAGTGCGCGGCGTCGCGCAGCCAGTCGGCGCGGGCCGCGATGTAGCTCCAGGTGCGCATCCCGGACAGCCGCTGCATCAGCGTGTCGATGTCGCCGTCGGCGCGCGCGAGACCCGCGATCTGGCCGGCGATCCAGTCCGCCGGCAGGCCGCCGTCGCGGACCACGTGGCCGAACACGCGCGCGCACAGCCGCACGTGGCTGTCATCGGCCAGCTTGCGGAAATCTGGAATCTGGCACGCTTCCCACAGCAGCCTTACCCGCTTGCGCCCGCTCGCCAGGTCGCGGATGTCCGCCTCGCGAGTCAGCGCGCCCAGCGTCTCGAGGTCGGTGGCGTCGTTGCCGCGCACCAGGCCGGGGCGCGGCGGCGGCATGGTCAGCGAGCCGAGCAGCAGGTCGACATGGCCGAAATCGAGCTGCGAGTTGCGCCACGCCAGTTGCGCCAAAGGCTCGAAATAGTGGTTCTCGACCGCGTGCACCAGGTCGTCGTCGAGCGGCGGGCACTCTCCCGTGGTGCCGAACGTGCCGTCGCGCATCCCGCGCCCGGCGCGGCCGGCGATCTGCGCCACCTCCGGCGCGTTGAGCGGGCGCGGGCGGTGGCCGTCGAACTTGAACATGCGGGCGAAGGCGACGTGGTCGACGTCCATGTTGAGGCCCATGCCGATGGCGTCGGTCGCCACCAGGAAGTCGACCTCCTTCTCCTGGTACAGCGCCACCTGGGCGTTGCGGGTGCGCGGCGACAGCCGGCCCATGACCACGGCGCAGCCGCCGCGACGCCTGCGGATCAGCTCGGCGATGGCGTACACCTCGCCGGCGCTGAACGCGACCACGGCGCTGCGCGGCGGCAGCCGGGTCAGCTTGGACGGACCCGCGTAGCCGAGCTGGCTGAGCCGTGGGCGGGTCTCGACATGCGCCTGCGGCACCAACAGGTGCAGCAGCGGGCGGATCGTCTCGGCCCCCAGGAACATGGTCTCGACCATGCCGCGCGCGTGCAGCAGCCGGTCGGTGAACACATGGCCACGGTCGGGGTCGGCGCAGAGCTGGATCTCGTCCACCGCCACGAACTCGGCCTGCCGGTCGAGCGGCATCGCCTCCACCGTGCAGGAGAACCAGCGCGCCTCGGGCGGCAGGATTTTCTCCTCGCCGGTGATCAGCGCCACGTTGCGCACGCCCTTGCGCAACACCATGCGGTCGTAGTTCTCGCGCGCCAGCAGGCGCAGCGGGAAGCCGATGATGCCGGACGAGTGCGCCAACATGCGCTCGATCGCCAGATGCGTCTTTCCCGTGTTGGTCGGGCCAAGCACGGCCCGCACGCGGGGGGCGAACTCCGTCATGACGTGATGTTTGGGCCGGCATGGCGGGAACGCAAGTCCCGCGGCGAGTCGCGCCGTGGTTAGATTCCTTGGCCGCCCGACACCTCGATGCGCTGCGCGTTGACCCAGCGGTTGTCCTGGCCGAGCAGGCTCGCGACCATCGGCCCGATGTCGTCCGGCAGCCCGGCGCGGCCCAATGCGGTCATGTCCGCGAACAGCTTGTTGATCTCCGGGTTGTCGCGCACGCCGCCGCCGCCGAAATCGGTCTCGATCGCACCGGGCGCCACCGTGTTGACCGCGATGCCGCGCGACCCGAGTTCCTTGGCCATGTAGCGGGTCAGCACCTCGACCGCGCCCTTGACGCAGGCATAGGCCGCGTAGCCGGGAAAGCAGGTCCGGGTCAGGCCGGAGGACAGGTTGACGATCCGCCCGCCATCGGCCAGCAGCGGCAGCAGCGCCTGGGTCAGGAAGTAGACGCCCTTGAAATGCACATCGACCAGCTCGTCGAACTGCGCCTCGGTGGTCTGGTCGAACGGGGCGTAGGTGCCGTGGCCGGCGTTGTTCACCAGATGGTCGAAGTTCGGGCGCCGCCAGGTCTCGCGCAGCGCCGCGCGCAGCCGCTCGACGAA
>CAXTVL010000454.1:0-2775 GCA_964247515.1 uncultured Acetobacteraceae bacterium
TCACTTTTCCCCGCCCCACCCCTCTCTCACAAGGCGGCCCTCGCCGCATGGATACGGTGAACCACACCGTCAGGCTCCCGCGCCCGCGCAGGCTGGCGTCGTAATCGCGCCAGTTCGTAACCCTGAACCTCTGCCGGGGAATGCGGTGGCGACGGTCGGCATTGGCTTTGAACGGCACAGGGCACTCCGGTCAGAAGGCTGCAGCTCACCTACCGCGCGCCGCTCGAACCGCCAATCACCGGATCGCTGCAACAAGGCCACCTGGGTGCAAATCGGTGAGGTCGGCGCCTACTTGGACCGAGCAGGCGTGTTGCCGGGGCAATCGTCGTCGACGTGTCAGGCGACACGGTAAACCCATCCGGCGGCGACACGAGGAACCCATCCCCCCCTGCGCAGCAGGGAGTGCAGCGATGACCGAGATTTCGATGAAGTCTCCACCCGGGATCGACGGGCGGAGACAGCGGATGAGAACGCCGGACGAAGTCGTAGCTATCCTGCGGTTGCACGATCAGGGCTGGGGCACACGGCGGATCGCGCGGGAAGTCGGGTGCGATCGTGAGACGGTGAAGCGCTACCTGGCCTCCGGCCGCTGGGCGAGCTGTCGGGTGGCGAGGCGTCCCGGGATGCTGGACGAGCATGCCGGCTGGATCGCCGAGCGCTTCACGCGGCACCACGGCAACGCCGACGTGGTGCGCCAGGACCTGGCCTCGGAGCTGGGTGTTGTGGCCAGCCTGCGGACGGTGGAGCGCGCCGTGTGTCACCTGCGGCGCGAACTCGCCGCGGCGACGTTGGCGACGGTGAGGTTCGAGACGCCGCCGGGCCGGCAGCTGCAGATCGATTTCGGCCAGCGCCGGATCAGGCTGGAGGACGGGGAGGTCGACAAGGTCTTCCTGTTCGTGGCGACGCTCGGCTACTCGCGACGGATCTATGTCCAGGCGTTCCGGCACGAGCGGCAGTCGGCCTGGCTCGAGGGCATCGAAGGCGCGTTCCGCCACTTCGGCGGCCTGCCCGGCGAACTGTTGCTCGACAACGCCGCCGCGCTGGTCCGGCACCACGACGCCGCCACGCGCGAGGTGGAATTCAACGATCGCTTCCATGCCTTCGCCCGGTACTGGTCGGTGCGACCGGTGGCTTGCGCACCCTACCGGGCCCGCACCAAGGGGAAGGACGAGCGCGGCGTGGGCTACGTGAAGCACAACGCCATCGCGGGCCGGAGCTTCGCATCCTTCGGGGCGCTGGAGGCCCACCTGGCCCGGTGGATGCGCGAGGTGGCCGACGTCCGGGTGCACGGCACGACGGGTGAGCCGCCCATCGTGAGGTTCGAGCGGGACGAGGCCAGCGTGCTCCGCCCGTTGAACGGTCGCCCGTCGTTCCGGCAGATGCGCGAGGTGAGCCGGCAGGTGCAGAGCGACGCCTGCGTGAACCTCGACACCAACCACTACAGCGTGCCGTGGCGGCTGATCGGCGCGCAGGTCACCATCGAAGCGAGCGATGGCCAGGTGCGGATCTCTCACGCTGGCGCCGAGGTAGCCTGCCACGATCTGCGTCTCGGGCGTCGGGAGTGTGCCGTCGACCGGGCCCACCTTCACGGCATCGTGCCGGAGGAGCGGGAGAAGCCCGGCCTGGTCGAGGCCCATCCGGCGATCGCCGTCGCGCCACCCGAGATCGCCCTGCTGCGGTCCCTGGCCGAATACGAGCAGCTCGCGGGAGGTGGCTGGTGAGCGCCGGCGTGGACGCGCTGCCCGATATGCTGACCCGCCTGAAGCTGATCGCGATGCGCGACCGGCTCGACGGGCTGCTGGACGAGGCGGCCCGGGGTGACCTGTCGCTGCGCGAGACGCTGGCGCTGCTGTGCGGGGCGGAGGTGGCGCACCGCGAGGAACGACGCATCCAGATGGGCACCGCCATCGCCAAATTTCCCCATGGGCGCACGCTGGAGGGCTTCGACTTCGCGGCCCAGCCTTCGCTCGACCCCAAGCAGGTTCGGGATCTCGCGGCCTGTCGCTGGGTGGCCAACGGCGACGCGCTGCTGATCCAGGGGCCGCCGGGCGTCGGCAAGAGCCACCTCGCCATCGCGCTCGGCCGTGAAGCGATCCGACATGGCTACTCGGTGCTGTTCACCTCCGCGACCGCCCTGGTGACGACGCTGGTGAAGGGGCATTCGGAGGGAAGGCTGGAGCAGCGGCTGTCGCAGCTGAGCAAGCCGAGGCTGCTGATCCTCGACGAGTTCGGCTACCTGCCGTTCGAGCCCGCCGCGGCGCACCTGCTGTTCCAACTCGTCAGCCGCCGCTACGAGCGAGGCAGCATCCTGATCACCTCCAACCGCGTCGTCAGCGACTGGGGAACCGTGCTGGGCGATCACGTCGTCGCCACCGCCATCCTGGACCGCCTCCTCCATCACAGCCACGTACTCACCATCCGCGGTGACAGCTATCGGTTGCGCGAGAAGAGGCGCTCGGGGCTGATCAAAGCGACACCCGTGCCGGCTCAGGCCGGGGCGTCACAATAGCAGGGGGTGGATGGGTTCCTCGTGGCGCCACCGGATGGGTTCCTGATGTCGTTTGACAACGGTGGAGTAACCCCCGGCCTGATGTCTCTGGCGTGCCTCCAACGCCGATCGGTCGGAGCAAAGGCGGACACACGGCGTGAGTGGGCGAGGCCGCGAGAAGAGAGAGGAAGCAGTGGGTAGGAGGTCGTTGGCGATCGTCATGACGCCATTGAACCTCGGCCTGCGCCCTCGCGGCCGAAGCACGTACCACGAGCTCTCTCCCGAGG
>CAXTVL010000455.1:0-2771 GCA_964247515.1 uncultured Acetobacteraceae bacterium
CCCCTGCTGGCGCCGGCGCCGCTGCTGCTGCTCGACGAGCCGTGCGCCGGGCTGGACGCCGAGACCGAGCGGGAGTTCCACGCGGCGCTGAACGACGCGGCACCCGGCCGCACCATCGTGCTGATCGCCCACCGCCTCACCGGGGCGGAGCGGCTCGACCGGGTGTGGCGGCTGGTGCGTGGCCGCGCCGTGGCCGCAGCCGCGTAGTCAGGGCGCCTTGGCGAGCTTGGGCGCCGTGGCCGGCAGGATGTCCCGGCGCAGCCGGTGCTCGCCCAGCAGCAGCAGGATCGGCGCGGCGATGAAGATCGACGACGAGGTGCCGACGACGATGCCGCACAGCATCACCCAGGCGAACCCCGACAGCGTCGAGCCGCCGAACAGCGCCAGCGGCAAGGCCGCCAGGAACACCGTGGACGAGGTGCAGATGGTGCGGTTCAGCGTCTCGTTGATCGACAGGTCGATGAGCTGACGCAGCGGCATCTGCTTGTACTTGCGCAGGTTCTCGCGCATCCGGTCGTAGACCACCACCTTGTCGTTGGTCGAGTAGCCGATGATGGTCAGGATGGCGCCCACCATCACCAAGTCGAACTGGAAGCGGGTGACGACCAGGAAGCCGACCGCCTTTGTCACGTCGAGCAGCAGCGTCACCACGGCGCCGACCGCGAACTCCCACTCGAAGCGGAACCAGATGTAGACCAGGATCATCGCGAGCGAGATGCCCAGCGCCAGCAGGCCGTTGCGGAACAATTCGGCCGAGACCGAGGCGCCCACCGCGTCGGTGCGCAGCACCTTCGTACCCGGCTGCGCCTGCTCCAGCGCGGTGCGCACCTTGGCCACCATCTGCTGCGTCGCGAGCTCGGTGGACTGCGCCTGCAGGCTGATGCGCACCTGGCTCGCGTCGCCGAACTGCTGCACGCCGGGCTCGGCGATGCCCTGCCGGGCGAGGCTGGCGCGCAGGCGGGCGAAATCGACCGCCTGGGTGGCGGGCGCGCGGGCTTCCATCACCACGCCACCCTTGAAGTCGATGCCGAGCCGCAGGCCGGGATAGAAGAACAGCGCCACCGACAGGGTGGACAGCACCGCCGAGGTCAGCAGGCCGATGAAGCGGCCGCGCATGAACCGCCACTTGGTGCCGTCGGGCACCAGCCGGAACATCGGGCGAGCGAAGGCGGAAGTCATGGGCGATGGGGGCATCGGCGCTTCCTAGACCGGCAGCAGCGCCGGGCGGGCGGACCTATACCAGCGCACCATCATCAGCCGCACCAGCAGCGTGGCGGTGAACAGCGTGGTGACGATGCCGACCGTGATGGTGACGGCGAAGCCGCGCACCGGGCCGGTGCCGAAGGCGAACAGCATGACGTGCGCCAGGAAGGCGGTGGCGTTGCTGTCGACGATGGTGGTGTAGGCGCGGCGGAAGCCCACCTCCATGGCGTTGAGTGGCGTGCGCCCGGCCTTGAACTCCTCGCGGATGCGCTCGTTGATCAGGATGTTGGCGTCGACCGCCATGCCGAGCGTCAGCAGGATGCCGGCCATGCCGGGCAGCGTCAGCGTGGCGCCGATCAGCGACAGCACCGCCACCATCAGCAGCAGGTTCACCACCAGCGCCACGTTCGCCATCCAGCCGAACAGCCCGTAGAACGTGCCCATGAAGCCGATCACCAGCAGGAAGCCGACGCCCAACGAGATGGCGCCGGCGCGGATGCTGTCGGCGCCCAGCTCCGGCCCCACGCTGCGCTCCTCGACCACGGTGAGCGGGGCGGGCAGGGCGCCGGCGCGCAGCAGCACCGCGAGGTCGGTGGCGCTGGCCGCGGTGAAGTGGCCGCTGATCTGGCCGCGCCCGGCGGTGATCGGCTCGTTGATGCGCGGCGCGCTGATGACGCGGCCGTCGAGCACGATCGCGAACGGGTGACCCACCTCCCGGGTGCTGACGTCGGCGAAGCGGCGGGTGCCCACGGCGTCGAAGGTGAAGTTGACCACCCACTCGCCGGTCTGCGGGTTCTGGCCGGCCCGCGCGTCGGTCAGGTTGGCGCCGTCGACCTCGATGCGCTTTCGCACCACGATCTTGCCGGCGGGCGCGCCGGACTGAGCCTCCAGCGGCAGCACCTCGTCGCCCAGCGGCGGCGGCGCGCCCGGGTTGGCGTTCTCGTCGGTGAGCTGGAAGGTCATCTTGGCGGTCTGGCCGATCAGCTCCTTGATCCGGTTCGGGTCGTCGACACCGGGGAGCTGCACCACGATGCGGTCCGAGCCCTGGCGGGTGATCGCCGGGTCGGCGACCCCGCTGGCGTCGATGCGGCGGCGGATGATCTCGATCGACTGCGCCACCGTCGCCGCCGCGCGCTGGGTCAGCGCCGCTGGCGACAGCGTGACCGTGAGCCCCTCCGCCGCGCGCGCCACGCTCAGATCCGGCGTGCCGGTCTCGGTGCCGGCCAGGGCGGCGAGGGCGGTCTCGGCGGCGTCGGATTTGGTCGGGTCGGCCAGCTTGACCAGCAGGCGGTCCTGCGCCGGCTGCGACAGCACGCCCGAGGCGCGCACCCCGGCGCGGGCCAGGGTCCGGCGCGCCTCGTCGGCCAGCGCGTCGAGCCGTTCCTTGACCACGGTCGCGGTGTCGACCTCCAGCAGCAGGTAGCTGCCGCCGCGCAGGTCGAGGCCGAGATGGATATTGCCCCAGCCGCCGCCGAGGCTGTTCGGCAGCATGTTGGGCAGCGCCAGCAGGATGCCGACCAGGCATGTGCCGAGCACGAACCAGGTCTTGAGGCGGCTGAAATACATCA
>CAXTVL010000456.1:0-2746 GCA_964247515.1 uncultured Acetobacteraceae bacterium
GCGTTGCAGTGTCGCGATATCCGCCTGCTCCGCCTGGAGCGCCACGGCGTCCGCGCGCACCCGTTGTGCCACGCCTCCGAGCACGACCAAGCCGCGCACCGCCTGGTCCGGCGGCAGCGGCACCGCCAGCAGCGTCTCGGCGGGATACAGCGACAAGCGCTCCACCAACGGCAGCAGCGGTGCGAGCGCGCGCGCGCGGGTATCGAGCTCGGCTTGCGCCTGTGCCTGCCTCCGTGCCAGGTCGACGACCCGGCTGGACGCCGCGGCGACGGCATCGTCGGTGGCGCGGAGCCGGGCCGCGGCGACGATGCGTTGCGCCGCCAGGCGTTGCTCGTCCGCCGCCGCCCGTGCGGCGGCTTGCCGATGCTGCACGGCGAGCAACCGACGAGCGGCCGGCGATGGCGCCGCCGCCACCAGCAGCAACAGCAGCGAGGCGCGGCCCCACAGCGGCATCAATGATCGAACAATGGCCGCCCGGTCATCTCGGGCGGCTGCGCCAGCCCCATCAGCGCCAGCAGGGTCGGCGCCACGTCGGCCAGTCGGCCGTCGTGCAGGGTCTCGTGCGCCGCGCCGAACAGCAGCACCGGGACCGGGTTCGTGGTGTGGGCGGTGTGCGGTCCGCCGGTTTCGGGGTCGCGCATCAGCTCGGCATTGCCGTGGTCGGCGGTCAACAGCAGCGCGCCGCCGGCCCGCTCCAGCGCCGCCACGACCTGCCCCACACCCTCGTCGACCGCCTCCACCGCGCGGGTCGCGGCGTCCAGGTCGCCGGTGTGGCCCACCATATCGGCATTGGCGAAGTTCAACAGGATCAGGTCGTAACGGCCGCCGGCGATCGCCTCGACGGCCCGGGCGGTCAGCTCCGGCGCCGACATCTCCGGCTGCAGGTCGTAGGTCGCAACCTTCGGCGAGGCGACCATCACGCGCTCCTCGCCCAAGTTGGGCGACTCGTTGCCGCCGTTCAGGAAGTAGGTCACGTGCGGGTACTTCTCGGTCTCGGCCATGCGCAACTGGGTGCGCCCGGCGCGCGCCACCGTCTCGCCCAGCAAATGGACCATGGTCTGCGGCCCGAACAGCGCTCCGAGGTGCGCGGCCAGCTCGTCGCCGTAGCGGGTCAGGCCGAGGCTGGCCGCGAAGCGGATGCGCCGGCCGCGCGCGAAGCTGCCGAACTCCGGATCGACCAAGGCGGCCAGCAACTCGCGCACCCGGTCGGCGCGAAAGTTGAAACAGATCAGGGCGTCGCCGTCGGCCATGCCTCGATAGCCGCCGACGATCGCGGGCACCACGAACTCGTCGGTGACGTCGCGGCCGTAGGCGTCGTCGAGCACGCTGGCGGCATCGGCGAAGCGTGGCCCGTCGCCATCGGCGATGGCGTGGTAGGCGCGCGCCACCCGCTCCCAGCGGTGGTCGCGGTCCATGGCGTAGTAACGGCCGCTCACGGTCGCCACGCGCACCTCGGCGGGCAGGGCGGCCTGCACCGCGCGCAGCGCCTCGCCGCCAGAGCGCGGCGGCGTGTCGCGCCCGTCGGCGAAGACATGCAGCACGGCGGGCGTGCCGGCCTCGGCCAGGATGCGCGCCAAGGCGATCGCATGGTCCTGGTGCGCGTGCACGCCGCCCGGCGAGAGCAAGCCCATCAGGTGACAGGTGCCGCCCGAGCGGCGCAACGCCGCGATCAGCTCCCGCAGCGGCGGCAGCCGCGCCAGGCTGCCGTCGGCGATGCTGGCCGCGATGCGCGGCAGGTCCTGCATCACCACCCGGCCGGAGCCGATGTTCATGTGGCCGACCTCGGAGTTGCCCATCTGCCCGTCGGGGAGCCCGACGTCATGGCCGGAGGTGCGCAGCAAGGCGTGCGGACACTCGGCCCACAGCCGGTCGAAATTGGGCGTCTCGGCCAGCTCGACCGCGTTGTCGGCGACCTCCTCACGCCAGCCCCAGCCATCCATGACGACCAGCATGACCGGGCGGGGCACTGGGCTGCGATGCTCTTGGGCCATGGCGCGAACTCCTTCTTGGGCGGGTTGTGTCACGGACGGCCGGCGCGATGGTAGGGATGGTTGGACGCGATCGACTGCGCCCGGAACAGTTGCTCGGCCAGCATGACGCGCGCCAGCAGATGCGGCCATGTCCAAGGCCCAAGCGACAGGACACTGGCGGCGCGCTCCACCACGCTGCGGTCAAGACCTTCGGCGCCACCCACTATAAAGCAGACCGGACGGCCGAGTTCGAGCCAGCCGGTGAGCCGGGCCGCGAACTCGACGCTCGACGGCGCCGCGACCCCGAGGTCCAGCGCCACCACCGTGGCGGAACGGGGCAGGGCGCCCAGCAGCGCCGCGGCCTCGCGCCGCTTGCTCTCGGCGGCATCACCACGCCCTTCCGCGACCTCGACGACCGTGGGCGGTGGCGTCAGGCGCGCGGCGTAACGGGCGAACAGGTCGGCCTCCGGCCCGCGCCCGATCCGGCCGACCGCGATGATCCGCAGCTCGCGCATGACCAGCGGCTGCGGATCAGGTGACGGGGCTGGGCTCGTCGAGCTCGGCGCCCCACATCCGCTCCAGGCCATACAGGGCACGCGCCTCCGGCTTGAACAGGTGGATCACGATGTCACCGGCATCGATCAGCACCCAGTCGGAACCGTTGCCGCCCTCGACCTGGATGCGCTTCAGCCCGGCCTCGTGCAGCTTGTCCTCCAGATGCGTCGCCATCGCCGCGATCTGCCGGTCGGCCAGCCCGGTCGCGATCCCCATGCGAT